>JBDSNC010000051.1:0-94301 GCA_039915545.1 Luteolibacter sp. | reverse complement strand
AACACTGGCAGGCCGCCGATGTGTTTCTCGTCACTCCCACCCCCGGACCCGGCCGTCTCATGATCGGCGCCCGCAAGGCGGTGGAGGTTCTGCTCGTGCTGCCATCGTTGTTAGTCGTCTCCGCCGCCTGCATCTGGATCGGCGGCGGGGTTTCCAGCCTGTTTCAACTCCTGCCCGGCATTCTCGCCCTGCCCATCTTCTCGCGCATCTCCGGCATCAGCAGCGACCAGCTCCCGCTCTCCCTCCCCGGAGAGGAAGCCAAAGCCGCCGGCCGCGGCCTGCTCAGCATGGTCGCCATGATCAGCGCCATGGCCGTCGGCGGTGCCGCCGCCGTCGCGCAATCATTCGGTTATTTCAACACCTTCCTCATTGTCGAAGCCGTCATCGCCCTCACCTGCGCCCTCCTGATGGATTCAAAAATCCGCTCCCTCCGCTGGAATCCGTTGGAATCGGCTTATGGCGGACCGGATTGAAATCTCCCGGACGTGACACAGGCATTCCTGCCTGCTCTACCCGTCTCCGCAGGCGACCTGCTTTCCACTGGCTGTTCCGAAAGGAATCTGACAAACAGACGTGGTGAACCGCCGGAACCCCTTCTCAACACAAGTGAACGGTAAACTCGAAAAAATAGATGTGAATCCGAGAGGCCTGACCCCATTTACGCGGTGATCGACGAGTCTCCTTGGGACCTTGGAACGGATGGCCCGCGGCACCCTAGATACAGCGGCCCTCCTCCAAATCCTCCGGTAGATTGAAGTGCATCTCGAAGGGGCAGTCAGTCGAAGGGAGTCAGTCCGTGAAAACGTCGATGAGAAATGAAACCGCGCGCCAACCAATAGCGGAGGCCGTGCCAACCTGTTTTGAGTTCGAAGCCCAGGCAGCTTCTCGATGACGAACCCTCCTGTTTCGGCCTGCCCCGCCGGGCGGGATGCCCGGCCCGGCTACTTTCCATTTGTAAAATGTCCCAGAGTAGAGAAAAATGATGAAATCCATAGTTCATATTAACGTTTCCAAAATGGGCGGAACCGTGGAATTTATGCCCGCGCTATCCGAGAATGACTTTTATGAGCTAGGTAATTGGGCGAAGAATAACAGATTGTTATTCGATTCTCCAAATTCGATGACCGACTCGGAATTAATCATAAGTTTCGATGAATCAAGGGGATTTCTTCCGGAGCTGCTCGCGCGGTTTGAACGATACGGGTTGAAGCCGCATCCACGGATGTTGTTGTTTGGTGCGGATCCAAAACGTGAATTTGGATACAAAATCAATCGTAAGTTCGAGAGGAAGGATCTCCTGGATGTTAAATATTTCGATTTAATGTGGGGGGGGCGGAATGATTGTTTTCCAAGGGATGAGATTCTGGAGATCAAGCACATAAAAGAGCTTTCGAAGGGATGGGCTACGCAATTCGCACGTAAGTTCGGATTTCATCCCTTATTGTGTAATGACGAGGGGAGGAAGATTCTCATGGAAAATCATATCAAGGGTATTGAGTTCATGGAGATGCCCTTTGATAAACCGCCGCAAAGGCGTGGAAACTTTTATTCCATAGCTACAAATCAACTAATGCCAAATTGTTTGTTGCCAGTTGGAACCGGTGTGGAAGGAGTAGATGGCATGAAAGTATATTTAGACGGTCCATATGATCCTCCCATTCTTCAATTTAGGCGTAGCGAGGTGGAAGCCTTGGGTGGCTTCGATGTGGCGTATACCAGAGAGATTGTAGAGAGTTCGTATATGATCAATGAAAGAAAAGTGAATAGATTTCCCCACCGTATGATTGCCTCGGCAAAATTGGTTAACCTTCTTAAGGACGCCAAAGTAAAGCATGAAGCTATTCCTGTCAGGCTGGTCTGAGCAAAACAGTAAATGGGGTGAGAGCGAATTGGGGCAGTCCTCGCAGATTAACATGAGTGCGACGGGGTCAGTCCCGAATGGCACTGACTTAAGCGAAGTTTCGGCGAAAGAAGTGGTAGGAAATCCAGTGATCAGGTTGCTTCTCGTGTGACCTCAAACCAACCCTTCCTCACCGGATTTCCTACGCAGATTTGTGGCCGAATGCGCCGCAGCTTGCAAGATGCGATTGCCGCCAAACGCAGGCAGCTTGCCGAGTCATCCATCGCCACTTATGCGCTGCAATTCTCCCATATCCTTCCTGCCGAGTTCATGACGGGTAACTCGCTTTCCCGGCGGGTCAGGCACTATTGCAACGTCGTCGTCTTCTGGGCCTGGCTTGCCCAGATCCTCGAAGCGAACTCCTCTCTATCAAAAGCCGTGAGCCTGATCCAAAGCTGGTGTGACGAGTCCGGGCTGCCACGTCCGAGCGAGGACACCGGCGGCTATAGCAAAGGCCGTGGCCGGCTCAAAATCGAGTTCCTGCATGCCGTCCAAGCCAGGATCAACGCCCATCTCAACTCCCGGATCCGCCCGGAAGACACCTATCAGGGACACGTCATCAAATCCATCGACGGCAGCACTCTTGAACTCGATGACACCGAAGCCAACCAACTCGAATACCCCCAGCCCTGCACCCAGAAGCCCGGTTGCGGCTTCCCCATCATGGGCATCATGGGCGTGCTCAACCACTCCCACGGCGGTTGGGAAGGCTTCGTCCAAGGCGCCTACACGGCCCACGATGCCACCGTCTCCCACCAACTCCTCCACTGCCTCAATCCCGGAGACATCCTCTGCGGCGACCGCGCCTTCTGCACCTATCCACTCATCTCATGTTTGCTAGGGAAAGGAGTTTTCAGCCTCATGCGCCTGCACCAGGCCAGGCACCGTGCGCTCGACTGGCGGCAAGGCCGAAAGCTCGGCAGAAACCAACGCCTCGTCACCTGGAGAAAGCCCGCCCAACAGCAAACTAACAGTCCACTAAGCGCGGCGGAATGGGAAGTCCTGCCCGAAACCCTCGAAGTCCGCCTCATCCGTTTTCATTACGAGGATCGTGATGGGAAAAAGCGGCGCATGGTTCTCGCCACCACCCTAACGGACGCAGAAAAATACGACTGGCAGGAACTCGCGGCCATCTACGCCGGGCGCTGGGACATCGAGCTGCGATTGCGCGATGTGAAGACCACCCTGCAAATGGAGCGGCTGCGGGTCAAAACCCCTGAGACCGCCCACAAGACCCTGGCCATGAGTGAGATCGCCTACAATCTGATCAAAGCCACCTGCCAGCAAGCAGGTCACGAAAGTGGTGCGGATCATCGGCAGATAAGCTTCAAAGGAGCCCTCGACACCATTGTTGCCAACACCGCGCGCTACCTGCGCCGTCAGAAACACACCCACATCGTCAAACAGATCTGGGAAAGCATCCTTGAAATGATCTCCGAGAAAATCATCGACTTGCGGCCCCACCGTCACGAACCGCGAGCCATCAAAAAGCGGCCGAAAAACTTCAGCTATCTCACCGCCGCCAGGTCAATTTTCAAAGAAATCCCGCATCGCGGAAAACTCCGAAACTTCGCTTAAGTCAGTGCCATTCGGGTCAGTCCCAAATAACAGACATTTACCTGGAAATCCTTTCGGGATACGCGTTGTTCATGGCAAGACCTTTACGATATGAAGCGGCGAGCGCGGTGTATCATGTGATGGCTCGGGGTGACGGCGGGAAGAATGTGTTTGAAGATGACAAGGATCGCTTTGCGTGGACTGATTTGCTGGAGAGGGCGAACGGGCGCTTCGGTTGGCGGACGCATGCGTGGGTGCTCATTGGAAATCATTTCCATCTCTTGTTGGAGACTCCCGAACCCAATCTGGTGGCGGGGATGAAGTGGATCCTCGGAGTTTATTCCCAAGGGTGGAACCGGCGCCGGGGGCGGCGCGGGCATGTGTTTCAGGGACGTTACAAGTCCGTGGTGGTCAATGGTGAGGAGGCGGACGGGAGTTATTTCAAGATTGTGGCGGATTATATCCATCTGAACCCGGTGCGCGCGGGCTGGGTGGGCGGAGACACCGGGACGAAGTTGCGGAGCTGGCGGTGGAGCAGTTTCGGAGCCTACGCGGGGAACAAGATTCCTGACTGGCTGGAAACGGGGCGGGTTCTCGGGGCATTCCGGTTGTCGGAAGACGCGCGTGGTGGAAAGGCGTATGCGGGCTATCTGGAAGCGCGGGCGAAGGACCGGAAGGGCGTGGTTTCAGACGAGGCGCTTTCGGAACTAAGGACCGGCTGGTATCTGGGCGAAAGGAGTTTCGGAGAGAAAGTGCTGGAGGCGATCAAGGGAGCGGTGGTTATCGACCGGAAGAAAAGCAGCGTGGGAGGTGGAGCTGCCAGGGCCCACGATGAAGCCGAGGCGGAAAGAATCATCGTGGCGGCATTGGCGGAACTAGGTGCTCCTGGCGATGCGGCAGGATTGTGCGGAAAAGGCATATGGAAGGATGAGAAGGAAATGGTGGCGGCTTTGGTCAGGAAACGCACCGCGATGACAAACCGCTGGATGGCGGCCCGTCTGGGAATGGGGCCCGAAGTGAGTGTGACCCGTGCGGTGAGGCGCTTCAGGGAGGATACGAAGGCATCCGGAAAGCTGAAAACGTTGGCTGAAAAACTTAGACTTTGACGACATTTAGAAACAAGATGATAGCGATCCGGTCAATCAGCGAGCCGCCCAATTAGCCGGATAACCAGATGCGGTCCAATGTTTGTTATTTGGGACTGACCCCGTCGAGATTTAGAAACAAGATGATAGCGATCCGATCAATCCCCGATCCGCCCGATCAACCGGATAACCAAATGCGTCCCAATGTCTGTTATTTGGGACTGACCCTGTCGCATTTTTTCGGTTTCTGATCCTCTCCGAAATTAGGTATGAAATCGAAAGCAAAGAAGTTCTCAGTGAGGCTGATGAACGGATTTTATGGATTGAAAGTGCTAGATCTACTGATCCATATGTGCGGTTATGCACGTTGCTGGTGGCGAAGAATGCAATGTCACGTGAAATGCTGTATCGAGACGTCCTTCGCGAGTATCGACTAGAAACAGACGATCATATTGTCAGCTATTTAATTGACTCCATAGCATCTTCTGGTAATCTCGCATTTGCAAAATCTCTCTCTAGAGAAATTCTTAATGATAATACACAACTTAATGCTGGCAATCGGACAAGACTACAGGAGATAGTATTAAGATGAAGAAAATTAAAAAATCTGTTTATTTTTTGTGGGTTGTAATAATTTCGTCGCTGATTGCAGTGGTATTGACGTGGATAGGATTATTGATCTGGAGCGCGGAATTTGGGGCAAGGAAAGAGATTATTAAGCAGTTCCCAACCGCTAAACTATATCCTGAAAATGCTCCAAATCTTGGTTTAGTCGGCCTATTGCAGGCTTTGATGCCGGAAGGATTTGTCTTACCTGGAATTAGAGCGGATGTTGTTATAGAAGCAAACGGGACAAAAGTTAGCTTCAGAGATCTCCAAAAACTCAAAATTGGCTATTTTCGTGTGTCTGGATGTAAAATCGAGGATTGGGAAAATTTAATTAATAATAAATACGGAAACATGTATATCCTAATTACAGATACTGAGTTCATTGGAGGAGATATAAAATCTCGGGAAAGACTGGAGAGTTACAAAAAAGAAGATCTTGCCGACGGAGTTACATGCTATTCATTTGGCAATGCTCCATGAAAAGTGAATGTGGTCATTGTTTACTGATTAGTAAGGGGTCAACACAACCCCATGGCACGAATGGGGTCATTGCTCTCCGACTAACATGAACTGACCAAGTTCGCGCTCACTTTAGCGAAACCGTCTTCGGCCGGAGCTTTTTCCAATCCTCCGTAGAAACGCAGCAGGGATCGGCGGCGACCCAGTGATCCTTGGTGATTTCCTTGAGCGACAAGTCTTCGCCGATGGTGGATTCGTAGAGCGGGTGGTTCATGCGATGGCCGAAGGCACTGCCTTTTGGCGGATCGATGGGGGAGGGGACGTCGCCTTCCAACAGGATTTTCTCACGGCGCTCGGTGGGATCGGTGGAGGGGATCGCGGAAAGCAGAGCCTTCGTGTAGGCGTGGCGCGGGTCGTGGTAAATCGTATCGGATGAGGCGAGCTCGACGATTTTTCCGAGATACATCACGGCCACCCGGTCGCTCACGTGTTTTACCACGGACAAGTCGTGCGCGATGAAGAGATAGGAAAGGCCGAAGTCCTGTTGGAGTTCCACCAGCAGATTGAGGATCTGTGACTGGACCGAGACATCGAGCGCGGAAACAGGCTCGTCGCAGACGATCAGTTTCGGTTTCAACGCGAGCGCGCGGGCGATGCCGATGCGCTGCCGCTGGCCGCCGGAAAACTCGAACGAGTAGCGCTCCGCCGATGACGCGGGCAGGCCGACGCGGTCGAGCATGTCATTCACCCATTGGATGCGCTCGGCGCGGGTGCCCATGCCGTGGATGACAAAGGGTTCCTCGATGATCGCCCGCACGCTCATCCGTGGATCGAGCGATTCGGCGGGATCCTGGAAAATCATCTGAATGTCGCGCCGCAGCGGGCGCAGCTCTCTCTGGCTGAGGTGGGTGATGTCCGTATTGTGAAAGTGGATGCTGCCGGATGTGGGTTTGAGAAGGCGGACGAGAGCCTTGCCAATGGTGGATTTTCCGCAGCCGGATTCTCCGACGAGACCCAGCGTTTCGCCGGGCTTGATAGAAATCGAGACTCCATCGACCGCATGCACCGCTCCCGTTTGGCGCAGCATCACCCCGCCGCGCACGGGGAAGTGGACGCGGAGGTCTTTGCAGGTTAGGAGAGGGGTCATGACATTGAAGAAGGAACATCGAACATCGAACGCCCAACATCGAACGTCGAAGTGAAGAGGAAGAACGAAGTAAGAGAAGGGGGAATCATTTCCGGCGTTTTTCGGCGGTGGCGATGCTGGTGACGAAGATGCGGATGAGTTGGTCCGTTTCGTCGAGGAGTTTGGGGAAATCGCAGCTTGGCGGGACCATTTCCGCACGATTGATGAGTTTGAGCCATCGTTCGGACTCGCGGAGTTCCTTGAGCGCGATGCGGAGTTTATGAATGAAGTCCGCAGGGGATTCTGCGGCCTGGGCTTCGCCATGATGGGATAAGGGAGCGGTGCCGGAGCGCAACAACTGGTTTCCGATATGCCGCTCCGCGTAGTCGCCATTCAACTTGCGGGTAAGCGAAATAATGGCAGCGCCATAATCCAACAAGCGCTCCTCCAAATCATAAACCGGTTCACCTTCGTTCTTCATTTTCTTAGTTTCTTTTCACTTCGATGTTCGATGTTGGGCGTTCAATGTTCGATGTTCCCTACGGTTGATAGCATTCCACACAGAGTTCCACCCAATGGTCTGGCGAGACTTCGGCGAATTTCGGGCGTTCGCGGGTGATAGGGGTGGCGCGGCCCATGCGCTGGCAGAAACGGCAGCCGTGGGTGTAGTCAGCCAGCGAGGCAACCATGCCGGGGATGGTGTTGAGGATGGATTTCGAAGGAGTGTCGAGGCGGGGGATGGAGTTGAGCAGCCCCTTGGTGTAGGCGTGGAGTGGATTTTCAAACAGCTCGCGGGCGCTGGCTTTTTCCACGACGCGGCCGGCATACATGACGACGACCTCATCACAGGTTTCCGCAATCACGCCGAGGTCATGGGTGATGAGGATGGTGGACATTCCCATCTCGACCTGGAGGCGCTTCATCAGATCGAGGATCTGGGCTTGGACGGTGACGTCGAGGGCGGTGGTTGGTTCGTCCGCGATGACGAGGGACGGACGACAGGCGAGGGCCATGGCGATGACCACGCGCTGGCGCATGCCTCCTGATAGGTGGTGCGGATAGTCCATCATCCGCTTTTCCGGGGCGGGGATGCGGACCATGTGCAGCATGTCGGTGGCGGCGGCCCAGGCGTCGCGTTTCGAGATGTTCTTGTGCAGGCGGAAGACCTCGGACACCTGCTTGCCGATGCGGTGCACCGGGTTCAGCGCGGCCATCGGTTCCTGGAAAATCACGCCGATCTCACCGCCCCGGACGCGGCGGATTTCGGCGTCGCTGGCACGGACGAGGTCGCGGCCCTTGAAATAGACATGGCCGCCGAGGATTTTTCCGGAGGGCTGCGGCAGCAATCTAACGATCGACATCGCGGTCACGCTTTTCCCGCAGCCGGACTCGCCGACGATGCCGACGGTCTTGCCCTCGGGAACCGAAAATGAAACCTGATCAACGGCGCGCAGCAGGCCGCGGTCGGTCTCGAACGAGGTGATGAGCTTGTCCACCTTCAGGATGTTTTCCGGAGGAAGGCTCATGGTGGGTCAGCGGGTTCGGGTTCGGTTTTCTCCTTGGTGTCCAGGCGGTAGTCGGACACGACCTTGTTGGATTCCGGAAACACCTTGCCGCTGCGGCGCGCGGCCTGGGTCTCTGCCTTGATGTCGTCATCGATCCAGAAAACGAAGACGTCGTGAGGATCATAGACGACCGGCGGACAGAAACGCGTGGTCTCGCAATCCGGCCACCTCACCCAGCGCCAAGAGCCGACGCGGACGAAATCCACCGAGTAACCGGGAACGAAGATCGCCTCGTCATGCATGATGCGCTGCAGTTTCCACGCCGCGTCCTTGAGCTCCTCCGCGGTGCTGGCGGTGCGGACTTTCTCGCTGAGGATGTCGGTGTCCGGACGCCCCCATACAAAGGTGTTGTTCGTCTGTGGTTTGGGATTTCCCTTTTCGTCGAAGGCGTTGGTGGAGTGAAGGAACTGATGGAAATCCGGAACCGGCGGAGTGACGAGCCAGCTTCCGAAGGCCATTTCATGCTGCTTCTGCATCTCCTTCTTGTAGGCCACGGTGGCTTCCTGTCCGTCCAAACGCAGTTCGAAGCCGCAGGTTTTCGCCTCTTCCCGCAGGATGGCGAAGATCCGGTCGTAGATCGGCATGCTGGGGTAGGTGATGGAAACCGAAAGGCGGGTGCCGTCCGGTTTTGCGAGGATGCCGTCGCGTCCTTCCTGGGTGTAACCGGCCTCGCGGAAAGCGGCGCGGGCGGAGTCGATGGAAAAGGGCCGGGCGGTGATCGATGGATCGCTGAAAGTCACGAAGCCCTCGTTGAAGGCGTTGAGGCGCTGATAGTCGCCGCGGAACATCACGTCGATGACCTTCTGCCAGTTCATCGCATGCTGGATGCCGACGCGCACGTTGCGGTCGTTCAGCGGTGCCTTGCTGACATTCAGATAGATGCCGCGTGGGACTTTCGGGTATTGGTTGTAGAAAGTGACGCGGTCGATGTAGCCCTTGTAAACAGGCTCGATCTCGGATTTTTCATACCATAGCTCGGGCCGCGTCAGCAGTGCGGTGTCGAGTTCCCCGGCGCGGAAGAGTTCGAAGGCCTTTGAGTCATCGCGGACGACGGTATTGACGATCTTGTCCGGATTGTAGCGGTATTTGTAAAATTTCCGGTCCTTCGCCCACCAGTTCTTTACGCGCGTCTGGGTGATGGAAACGCCCTTGTTGATATCCTGCGGCCTGACCTCGTAAGCGCCGGTGGAGGGTGGAAAGCGCCACTGGTAGCGTTCCTTGTAGTCAGGCCCGTATTCGGAATAGAAGTGTGATGGATCCGGCGTGAGTGATCCTGCGATGGCGGCGGCGAAAATCTTGGGTTCGGGCAGGGAGATGGATAGCGTCAGATCGTCATACATCGCGATCTGGGCGATGTCCTCGCGGAAGTACTGTTTTCCGTAAGGGTTCACGACGTTGTCCGACACTCTCAGATAGACGGAAACGAGGAAGTCACGCGCTTTCACGGGAACGCCGTCGGAGTAGCTGGCTTCCGGATCGATGTGGAAATAGATTGTCCGGCCGTCTTCGGAGGTCGCCCACTCTTTGGCGACGCCCGGGATCATCCCCATCGTCGCCGGATGCAGGCCTACCAGCGGCATGTCGATATTGTCATACAGATCGCCGCGGAACGAGTTGTTCGAGTTGGGGCCGAAGGGGCGGATGGTGGGAGGAAATGTTTCGATGTATTTGCGGAACACTCCGCCCTTTTTCGCGGCAGGATCGCCGATCTCCGGCTGGTCCATGCCGTTTTCCCAAACGAGGTTCTGAGGGACATCGGAGATTTTTCCGATCTTCAGGTAGTCGCCGAGGCCGAGGCGGAACTTCCATTTCGTCTGGTCGAGCTTCACGGTCTGCGCGTGGAGTTCCAGCGCGGTTTTCGCATCGCCGGTGGCGGCGGTGATTTCGCCATCGAGGCGGACGAGCTCCTTGTCGGTGTCGGTCTGCTGGGTGTGCAGCCACTGGTCGATGTAACGGTTGTAAACGGGGACAAACTCGTCGAAATCGAGCTTGCGCGAGATTTCCGCGTTCTCATGACGGCAGCCGCCGGCGACCAGCGCGATGGCGGCCAGCGGGAGGACGGTCAGGATGGAATACAGACGGCGCATCAGCGGTAGTAAGTGAATTTTTTCGGGTCGAAGGCCTCGCGGACCGCTTCGCCGATGAAGGTGATGAGAATCAGCATGCCGACGAGCACGGTGAAGGTGGAGGTGACGAGCCAGGGTGCTGATAGGTTGGAGAGGCCGTCGTTGAGCAGGCGTCCCCACGTCGCGTATTCCGGCGGCAGGCCGAAGCCGAGGTAATCGAGCGAGGTGAGCGAGAACACCAGATCCGACATGGTGAACGGCACGACCGTGACGATGATCGCCACTGTGTTAGGCAGCAGGTGGCGGAACAGGATGCGCGGAGTGCCCGCACCGAGAACCTTGGCGGCGGAAATATAATCGCGCTCCTTGTCACGGTAGGCGGCGGTCCGCATGAGGAAGGTCATGCCGATCCAGCCGAACGCGATGAGGATGGTGAGGATGACCGGCAGGCCTTTGAATTTCTCCGGCACCATGCTGGAAAGGATGATGACGATGAAGAGGAACGGCATGTTTGACAGGATTTCGATGAGCCGCTGCGCTGCGAGGTCGAACCAGCCGCCGAAGTAGCCCATCATCAGGCCGATGGTGATGCCGATGATGTAAACGATGGGCAGATAGATGAGCGCCGCCTTGAAGTTCACCTGCAGGCCGCCGTAAAGATAGGCGAGCACGTCGTAGCCCTGCGAGGTGGTGCCAAGCCAGTTTCCTTCCTCGGGAATGGGCGGAGCGGGGTGGTATTTCACCGCGCGGTAGTCACTGCTGCCGGCCTTGAGGAAATCCTCCTTCATGCCCTGGCCGTTGTAGCGGTCGGACACGAGCAGGCCGTCCTTGTAGTCCGCGCTGTAGACCGGCATGCCCTCGGTGTTCCATCCATCCGCGGGGCCGTTCAGCACCCCTTTGCGCATGGTGTAGCGGAGGTGTATTTTTGCCTCGGCGACATCGTAGTATTTCCCAACAAGACCGAAGTAGGGCTTCCCGCCGCCGGTTTCGGACCAGACGCCGTCGCGCACGTCCATCTGCCGCGAGCGGGGCGGAAGGGTATCGCCGGTGGGGTCGTATGGGATCAGTGGCAGGATCACGCGGTTGCCGCTGGCCTTGTCCCAAGTGCGCTTGAGTTTCCGGTAGTCCGCAGGGCCTTCGGCGTTCTTGTCCGTGATGCCGAAATCCTTGTTCTTCAGATCGGTCGGCAGGAACGCGGGGAAACGCCACTTGCCGTCGTATTTCACGGCCAGCGCGCGCTTGCCAACGACGACCTGGTCCAGCGACGCGAGCCCGCCTAGCAGAATGAGGATGATCAGCGAGTAATAACCGCGCTTGATCTCGCAGAAGCGCCGGATGCGCCGCGCGGTGACCGGATTGCGCGGGCCGGAGGTGAACGAGCGGACGATCACCGCAAGGCCGCCCAGCACCATGATCACGACGCTTAGCCAGCCGAACCATGGGAACGCGTTGAATCTCAGCCCGGGCATCTGCCGGCTCACGTCGAAGAACCAGCGCGCCGTCGGGAAATCGATGTTCATCACCTCGCCCGTCGCCGCGAGCGCTCCCAGAAACAGAATGAGAATTCCTAACAATCGCATCGTTTACTCAAATTTGATTCTCGGGTCCACAAGGGCGACGATGAAGTCGGAGATGACGTGCCCCAGCAGCATCAGAAAGGCGGCGACCGTCAGCGTTCCCATGATTACCGGCACGTCGCGGGCGATCACGGACTGGTATTGCAACAGGCCGAAACCCTGGATGTCGAAGGCGGATTCGATCAGCATCGAGCCGCCGATGAAGACATCGATGAGGCCGCCGAGGCTGGTGGCGATGGGGATCATCGAGTTTCTGAACGCGTGACCGAAGACCGCCTTGCGGAAACTCGCGCCCTTGGCCACCGCCGTGCGCACGTAGTCCGCGGCGAGGTTGTCCATCAGGTTGTTCTTCGTCATCATCGTCAGCATGGCGAACGAGCCGACGATATAACAGATGAGCGGCAGCACCGTGTGGTGGGCGAGATCCTTGAATTTTCCCCAATCGTTCATCTGGTCGAAATCAGGACTCGTCAGGCCGAACAGCGGGAAAAGGTTCATGCGCGCGCCGAGGTGGACGAGCAGGATCGCTCCCAAGGCGAAGCCGGGAATCGAGTAGCCGAGGAAAATCAGCACCGAGCTCGCGCTGTCGATGAACGTGCGGTGCTTCAGCGCCTTCAAGACTCCCAGCGGTAGGCAGACCGCATACGTGATGAACGCGGTGAGCAGCCCGAAATACGTGGCCACCGGCACCCGAGACATCATCATTTCGCCGACAGGATCGTTATACACCGTCGAGCGGCCGAGATCTCCCTGGAGCAGCCCGGAGAAACGCGTTTGATAGATCACCGCGCGCGGCAGGTAGGCCGGCGGTTTTTCCTTGTCCGAGTTCCGGCGGGCGTAGCGTTCCTGGCGGTCCTTTTCCGTCTCATAGCGGACTTTCCAGCCCTCTTTTTCGAGCGGGATCCCGGTGTCTTTGAAAACGGCTGATTTCACCAGACCGTCGACCTGTTTCACCAGCACCGCCCGCCCGTCACCGCGCAGGACGACTTCGGTGGTGGTCGAGGGATCGATGTCGCCGCCGATTTTTTCATCGCCCTGATCGCCGAATTCACCTTTGGAAATCCTCACCTCGCGGGGCGCGATGCCCAGCCATTGGCCGTAGGCAACGAGCACATTCTTATCGAGGCCGAACTGCTCCTCCAGCTCCTCCATCTGCTCCTCGCTGAGTCCGCCCTGGGCGCGGTTTGACGCCGAGGAAGATTTTTTCCCACCCTGGTCCGCACCGCGCGCGGCCTCCTGCAGCATCCGTTCCATCGGTCCGCCGGGGACGAAGCGGGTGATGGTGAAAACCAGCAAAGTGATCCCGAGCAAGGTCGGTGGAATCAGCAGCAGGCGTCGGAGGAAATAGCTTTTCAAAGGGAAGTGGCGGTATTTCTAGCGCGCCTGAGGGTTCTGGCAAGCCCTCAGGCGGGGAGCGCAAAGAGCAAATCCCTTGCCGTTGCTTGGGAAATTCTCAGAAAACCGTCTTTCCCCAAAAAATTCCGCTGCAATCCCCGCCGCGAATCGCCATGGTCCGCCCGCGATGCTCCGACGCTGTGCCCTCCTGCTCATCCCCTGTCTGTTTTTGCTCGGCTCCTGCCAAAAGGAGTCACAGGTGGACAAGGCGACACGCGAGGGGATTCTGATCGTCGGAAATTCCAACGAGCCGAAGGGGCTGGATCCCCACATCGTCTCCGGCGTGCTCGAGGCGAACATCCTCCGCTCCTTGTTCGAAGGCCTCATCGCGGATGATCCGGAAAGCGACACATCGACTCCCGGCGGCGCGGCCCTCGAAGTCACCCCGGACGCCACCTCCACCGTCTGGACCGCCAAGCTGCGCCCGGACGGAAAATGGTCGGACGGCATGCCCGTCACCGCCCGTGATTTCGCCTTTTCCTACGAACGCATGCTCACCCCGGAGCTCGGCGCGAAATACGCCGAGATGCTCTATTTTCTCAAAGGAGCGGAGGATTTCAACAAGGGCGTGACCAACGATTTTTCCACCGTCGGCGTGAAAGTCATCGACGATGACACGCTCCAGCTCACGCTCCGCGGCCCCACCCCATATTTCCGCCAGATCCTCAAGCACTACACCTGGACCGCCGTGCCACGCCATGTGGTTCTTAAATACGGAAAAATCGGCCAGCGCGGAAATCCGTGGACGCGTCCGGAGAACATCGTCGGCAACGGCCCTTACAAACTGAAATCCTGGCGGCTCACCGACCACATCGAGGTCGAACGGAACCCATACTATTGGAACGCCAAAAACGTCACCCTCAACGGAGTCAGATTCCTCCCCGTCACCAATCTCTACACCGAGGGCCGCATGTTCCGCGACGGCCAGCTCCACGTCACCTACGCCGCCACGCCGGAAGTGGTGGACCTGATGAAAAAGGAACATCCCGAGGAACTACGGCAGGAACCGTACGTCGGTACCGCTTTCTATCGGTTCAATACGAAGCGCAAACCGCTCGACGACAAGCGCGTGCGCGAGGCACTGAGCTGCGCGGTGGATCGGAAGCTCCTCTGCGACAATGTTTTCCGCGGCTACAGGCCGGCCTACGGCATGACTCCGCCGATGGGAACCTACGACCCGCCGCACATCGCCACCTTCGACAAGGAAAAGGCCCGCAAGCTGCTCGCGGAGGCCGGCTATCCCGGCGGCAAGGGATTTCCCCGTCTGAAGGTCCTCATCGCCAGCAAGGAAACCGCCGCCACGCTGGCACAGGCGGTGCAGGCGATGTTCCGCGAAACCCTCGGCATCGAGGTGGAGATCGAGAATAAGGAATGGAACGCCTACCTCGTCGCCCAGCAGGACCTCGACTACGACATCGCCTACGGTGGATGGATCGGCGACTACCTCGATCCGCTGACCTTCCTCGAAATGTGGACTCCCGGAAACGGCAACAACAATACCGGCTGGGACAGTCCCGAGTTCGTAAAACTGCTCCAGCAGTCCTTCCAGGAATCCGACGCCGTGAAACGTTTCGAAATCCTCCATCAGGCGGAAACGGTCTTCGTCGGCGACGCGCCGGTCCTACTCGTCGCCTGGCAGGCGCGGAACTACCTCGTCCATCCGTCCGTCGAAGGCTGGCATCCGCTGCTGCTTTCCAACAATCCCTATCAATTCATCCGTCTCGTTCCCGGACGCTGACCTTCCACCGCCATGTTCCGCCTCATTCTCAGTCGCATCGGCCAAGGCATCATCACGCTGTTCGTTCTGATCACGCTGACGTTTTTCCTCGTCCGCGCCATGCCCGGCAGTCCTTACACCGACGAAAAGGCGATCCCCGCGCACACGCTCGCGCGTATGAAGGCCTACACCGGCCTCGACCAGCCGCTGCCGGTCCAGTATTTCCGCTATCTGAAGAACCTGATCGTCTATCAGGATCTCGGTGATGTGATCAAGAAGGACGGCGTGAAGGTTTCCGAGATCATCGGCGAGTCGTTTCCCGTTTCGTTAGGGCTCGGCGTGCTCTCCATCGGCATCGCCCTGATGATCGGCATTCCGGCGGGTGTCATCGCGGCCGTGAAGAAGAACACCGTCATCGACTTCGCCTGCCTCGCCGCCGCCATGACTGGAATCTGCCTGCCCAGTTTTGTGATCGGGCCTCTGCTGGCGGTCGGCGCGGGACTGAGTTTGAAATCACTCAATGTCGCCGGCTGGTCGTCGCCCACCGATTGGATTCTCCCCGCTGTCACGCTCGGCCTTATCAACGCCGCCTACCTCGCCCGGCTCGCCCGCGGCGGCATGCTCGACGTGCTCAATCAGGACTACATCCGCACCGCCCGCGCCAAGGGCGTTTCCGAATCCCGCATCGTCATCCGCCACGCCCTGCGCGGTGGTCTGATTCCCGCCGTGGCTTTCATCGGACCCGCCTTCGCCGGGATGATCTCCGGTTCGTTCGTGATCGAAACCATTTTCCAAGTCCCCGGCATGGGCCAGCATTTCGTCAACGCAGCCACCGACCGCGAGTTCTTTCTCATCCAGGGCCTCGTCCTCTTCTACGGCTTCCTCATCGTCGGCGCGAACCTCCTCGCGGACCTCGCCCAAATCGCTTTGAACCCGCGCCTTCGGAAGAGTTGATGGTTGAGAGTTGATGGTTGATGGAAAGAAAATACATCGCCGTCACTCCCTCTCCTCTTTCTATCAACCATCAACCATCAACCATCGACTATCAACTCTCTTCCCATGGAAAAAGGCACCTCACTCTGGAAAGACGCCTGGCACCGCCTCGCCCACAACCGCGCGGCGATCGTCAGCCTCTTCGTGCTCAGCTTCATCCTGCTGCTGTGTTTCATCGGCCCCTTGCTTCCGTTCGTGCAGAGCCCGACGGTCGTCGATATCTCCAATCCTTCCGCCGCGCCCTCGGCGGAACATTGGTTCGGCACCGACCAGCTCGGCCGTGACCTCTTCGCGCGCGTGCTCTACGGTGGTCAGGTTTCCTTGCTAGTGGGTATCGTCGCCACCGCAGTCGCGGTGTTCATCGGCGTGATCTACGGAGCCATCGCCGGATACGCCGGTGGAAAGGTCGACGACCTGCTCATGCGTTTCGTCGACATCCTGTTTGCGCTGCCCTTCCTTGTGCTGGTCATCCTCTTTGCCCTCGTCGTGGACAAGCCCGCGTCGCAATTCACCGAGTGGGTCATCGTCACCACCGGCTTTGCCCGGGACCGGATCGCCCCCATCACCACGCTCATTCCGCTCTTCATCGCGATCGGTGCGATCGGCTGGCTGACCATCGCCCGCATCGTCCGCGCGCAGGTGATGTCCGTGAAAAAGCAGGAATTCGTCGAAGCCGCCGTCTCGTTAGGTCTAGGCCGCGGCCGCATCCTGTTCCGCCACATCCTGCCGAACGTGATCGGCCCCATCATCATCTACACCACGCTCGCCGTGCCCGGCATCATGCTGTTGGAAAGCGTGCTTTCCTTCCTCGGCCTCGGCGTGAAGCCGCCCAACAGCTCGTGGGGCATCCTCATCAAGGAAGGCGCCGACCGCATGGAAATCAACTGGCTGCTGCTCTTCTTTCCGTCGCTCTTCTTCGCCAGCACCCTCTTCGCCCTGAACTTCCTCGGCGACGGCCTGCGCGACGCGCTCGATCCGAAGTCGGCGAAGGATTAGAAACACCCGGATCAGTAGCTGAAATTCGCGTTGGGATCGGTGGTCGCAAGTGTGCTGGCGGCCGAATTTCCGGAGACCGCCGCGGATGCCGGGACGGTCCGGTCGATGATCGGGCCATAGACGTTGTTCGCAACGATGTCCCAGTTGACGGTGTTGAGGTAGCAGGTGTTGCGAACAATGAAGTTGGCGGTGCCGTCCACGTCCACTCCGCGATCGGCGAAGGAACAATGGTTGTTTTCGATTACGTTCCCACCTGACGTGGCATGGATTCCGGCACCATTTCCGGTGAAAGACCCGTTGTTGGAACAATGGTTTCCACTGATTCGATTGGAGGTGAAAGCAAGAATACCGTCTTGAGTGTTAGCGGTGGCCGAGCACCGGCTGACGCTCACCTCGGAATCGCAGGAGATCCCGTTGCCGGCGTTTTTTGTGGAGATGCAGTCTTCAATCGTCCCGTAGTCCCACACCGAGAATCCATTCCCTCCGTTGGCCGATGCGATACAGCGGCGGACCACTGATGCCTCGTTGGGTATGATGCCGGCTCCATCGTTCGAGAATACGATGATTCCCTCGATCAGGGATCCGAACGAAAACGCGTTGGCCTGCCGTAGGTCGATGCCGTCACCACCGAAATCACGGATCGTCCCGTTTTGTATGACAATGTTATAATTGAACGACGAGCGGATGCCATCGAGGGAGCCGGGAACGCCGGTCATGGTGAAACCCATCAGATCGATGGTGACGTCGTTGGTTGCGATTTCTATTCCTGCCTTGCCGCTGGCCCCGGTGATGTTTCCGGTAAGATAATATGAGCCTTTGGTAGTGATGCGGAAGTTGCTCGCCGCGGTGCCTGGGGTGGTCGTTGAGTTGATAGGAGTCCGTGGGTCCTTGGCTGCGAGGATGGAATTCGCGGTGGTTTGCAGGCTGCCGATGCCGCTGGCGGCGGAGTTCACATCGTTATCGATCTCGGCGAGTGTTTTCATGCTCGGGACAGGTGCTCCGGCCGGCGGAGTGAGGCTGCCCTGGGCGTGAAGAAGTCCTACTGTGACGGCGGCGGCGAGAAGTCGGAGGATCGGTTTCATGCGATGGCGAATGGGTGGATTCAGGGCTGTAGGGGAAGCGATGCGGCGATGCGGAGGAAATTTTTCGTGGCGGGTTGTACAGCGATCTCCTTGGAGGTCGTTACTCCGGACGAACCAACGAAAAGGCCTGTCTGTGAATACCAGGATGCGGAGGTCAGGTCGGGGGAGGTTTCCAGTTTGTAGAGACGCTTGGGCGAGCTGGTGAAGGTGACGTCCCACAGGTTGAAGCCGTCGTTGGGGAAAAAGCTGACGAATTGGGAGGTGATTTTCAGCCGGCTGTCCGGATTGTTGGGATCGGTGTCGGCAAGATATTCGTCTTTGTCGGAAATGCCGTCGCCGTCGCGGTCGGTGGTGCCGTTGCTGATGGAGAGGTAGGTGAATTTCTCCCGCTCCCAGGCGTCGGCGAGTCCGTCGCCATCGGTGTCGGGGCCGGCGAGATTGGCGGCCTTGAGGGTGGAGAGATTGATCCAGCCGACGTTGGCTCCGTGGACGTAACCGGAGAACTGGCCGGTGGTGAGATTGAAGCGCGGGCGGTCCGGATCGCTGGTGGATCGTGGTGTGCCAGTGCCATCGGTGCCGAAGTTGATCCAACCGATGTTTGCTCCCCACGCGAGTCCTGATAGGTTTCCCGCGCCATCGTGGTTGATGCCGAAGTCGGTGCCGTCCGTGTTCGAGTAGCGGATGCCATTGACGGGCGAGGCGTCGCCGAAATTGATCCAGCCGCAGTTGGCGCTGTGGGCGAAGCCGGAGCAGGCGTTCTGGCCGATGACGACGCCCCAGTCGGTCGACGGGCGGGCGGTGATCCAGCCGATGTTCGCGCCGTGGATGTAGGGTGAGGCTGCGTCAATCGTGCTGTCCGTCAGAGGCGGGCTGGCGGCATTGATGAGGCCGGGGGTGAAAATTCCGTAAGGCTGCGGACCGCCGAGCGTGGCGATGTCCGAAGCGCTGAGTTCCTCGCCCCACAGTGCGAACGAGCTGAGTTTCGCGGGTTTCAAATCGCCTCCGCCGACGGTGTTGTCGGTGAAGAGATGGAACGTCGGCAGCATCGCGAGAGTGCCATCGAAGGCGCTGGTTCGGGGGCTGCCGCTGACGACACCGTTGATATAACATTTCACGGTCAGCACTCCGCCGGCACCGTTGTTTCCGCAGGTGAGGGCGAGGCGGTACCAGGTGTTGAGAGCGAATGCACCGGCAGCACTCGTGCTTGCGAGTGTGCCGGCGCTGTTGTTCGGGGAGGAGATGTAGAAAGTGACGTCGGAGGCATTCGCCGGATCAAGCTGGAGAATGCCGGAGTAGGGTTGGAAGGAATCGAATTTCACATCCATCACCACGGTCCACTGGTTGGTGCGGGTGGCGGCGGGGCCTCCGTTAGGACCGGTGGGATTCGAGGCGGTGAGGCGCTTTGCGGGAGTGGTGAACGGCTGGGTTTGGAGGAAAGTGAAGCCGCCCGCGGAGCCGAAACTGTAATCACTTCCGGCGGTGAGGCTGGAGACATCCAGCGGTGTGACGGAAGGCCAGTATCCGTCGAAGGTGGAATCGAGATCCCATGCGCCCTTGAAATCGGCCAGGCCGGCGTGGGCTTGGGAGATGACAAGGAGTGATGCGGCCAGGAATTTCATGAGGAATCGGCCGGCGGGCACCGGTGCTTTGATGAGGAAACCCTGAAGGAAATCCGTTGGTCTGGGAATACGCAGGAATACTTATGAATCCGGCCCCAGTCTCGCTGCCGCGGTGCGTGTCTCGGCACCGGTCTTGCGGAGGATGTTCTCCACGTGCTTGTCCACGGTGCGTTTGGCACAGCCGAGGATCATGGAAATTTCCGTGTTGCGCTTGCCCTCGCGGAGCCAGGCGAAAACTTCGGATTCGCGGGCCGTCAGGGACACTCCGATGATTTCGGCCGGCCTCGAAGAGATTTCCTCCGCATGGCAGGAATTGCGATGGGCGAGCCGGACATGGCGGGCGGCCAAGGTCAGAAGCGTCTTCATTTTACCCGATATAGGTTTCTCGTGATTGAGCGTCAGCGTGCTGATCCAGCCCTCGCGGGAAAGAAGGACGCTCACCTGATGGCAGATGTCATAGGGGCGGAAGATGTCCTGATAGAAATCCGTGCGCCGGAACTGCCGCTTCGGCATGAGATCGTCGAGATTCACGACGGGTCCCTTGCCGCCGGACTGGATGTAGTTATAGATCGGGTTCTGCTTGTAGAGCTCCTGCAGGCGGCCATGCATTTTCGCCAGATCCGCGGCGGCGAGCGGCAGGTTGTGATCAAAGCCGTACAAATCGCCGCTCCGCTCGTCGATTTGATCGAACGCGATGGTCGCACCGGGCAGCAGGTCCGACGTCAAGCGGACGATCATGCGGCCGAAATCGGCCAGAGCGACGGGTTCCTGCAGCACGGCGATGAAGTCGAGCAGTCGTGCGTAGTCGGAATGGCTGAGACGATCCATCGGTGGCGATAATCCCTAGCATCGTTCGCCGGTGATTCAAGCCACGATGCCGGAAGGGACTGGGATTTGTGGATTTTTCCAAGGATGACCGGGCCAGCGGGAGTGGTGACGGGCGGTAGGTCATTCGCGCCTTGAAAACACCGGGATTTCGGGCACCTTGCGGCGAATGAAATCAAGCATCGCGATGATTTGGATGATGCTTTGTTTGTCGCTGCCGGCAACGGTCATTTCATTTCCGGCGGTGGGGGATACCTCACTTTTCGAGGGACATCCGGACTTTGAGTTGGGAGGCACGTCGCTGGTGTCGGGAACGAACCAGCAGTTTTCGCACTCCCGGGCATTGATCCGTTTTGATCTGAGCGCGCTGCCTGCCGGCGCCGTGGTAACGGGGGTGCAAATGTCCTTGTGGGTCACGCGACGGCCGGACCCGGACCAGCATGGCGGTCCCACGGATTCGGATTTTAGTCTGTACCGGATGTTGGTTAGCTGGGGGGAAGGCACCGGCAGCAATGCCACGGGGTCTTCCGCGTTGGCGGGGAACGCGACGTGGAACGAGCGTCATTTCGGCTCCGCCAGTTGGGGCAGCCCGGGGGCGCTGATCGGTGTGGACTATGCGAACTCGGCGAGTGCGACAAAGGCCGTGGGCGACGTGGGTGATTATGTCTGGGGCTCGACCTCAGGACTCGTCGACGATGTGAAGGCGTGGCAGCAAAACCCGGCGGAAAATTTCGGATTCATCCTGATCAGCCAGAGCGAGAACTCGTTGGGCAGCGGCCGGCGTTTTGGCTCGAAGGAGCAACCCGGCGGCTCGACTCCTCCGGCGCTGTTGATCGTGACCTATACCGTGGTGCCGGAACCGGCGGTGGCGGGCCTCGCGACGGCCGGGATGCTGGCTGTTAGCTTCATGCGGCGGCGATAAGGCTATTGGCCGATCAGATCGTCATCGTTCCACATCCGGCGGTCGGGACCCGCGGATCGGATTTCCATCAGGTCGCTGGTGAGTTGGTGGAAAAAATAGGGTGTGCCCCAGCGGTCGAGAAGTTCACCGTTTTCATTGAGACCCTGTCCTTCGGGCGGTCCGAGGCGGGCTCCCTTGGGATTTTCCCCCATGAGGGTTTTCATGATTTCGGAGTTGGTGCCGACCGGGTTTTCTCCCGTGAGAGTTCGATAGTCGCGCAGCATCAGGGAGACCTTGTCGAGGTCCGCGGCAAGTTCCGGATCTGAATCCGCCGCCTGGCGGGGTGGAGGTGTGCTTGGCGGATAGGAGGTGACGAGCGGGTTCTCCAGATCCCGCCGGCTGGCGGCCCGGGATTCCTCGGACCGGGGCATCGGCGTGACGGGTTCGGGAGCATGGGGGCGAGGGGGGGCTTCCTGTGGAGGCGGAGCGGTGGCGGCGGCCGGTGCTTCAGCGGGCGTGGATGGCCGGGTGTCGGTAACAGAAGGCGGAGGGGGCGGTGCGGTGGGGTTCCGGCGGATGAACCAGTTCCCTATCAGCACCAGCGCGATGATGACGGTGACGATGGATTTCCGTGATCTCATGTCAGAGGAAACCAAGATTTGGCGTGGAGAAGCGTCCGAGATTCGGGAAGACGGTGTCAATGTCATCGGATCTAACGCCGAACCAGCTCGCGATGGTCGCGGCGTATTGATCGACCGCGGTGGTGGGAATCCAGCGGCCGGTGCTGGTGTCGTCCGGTCCGTTGACGGCGAGTGTCGGGAATTTTCCGTAAGTGGCCCCGCCTTTGACCGCGCCGCCCATGACGAGCTGGTGGCCGCCCCAGCCGTGATCGCTGCCGTAGCCGTTCGCGGGGAAAGTGCGGGAGAAATCACTGGCGGTGAAGGCGGTAACGCAGTCCTTGAGCGGGGCGGTGAAGCCGGGAGGCGTGCCCATGTCCGACAACGCCTGATAGAGCGCGTTGAGGGTCTTGCTCAGGTCGGCGAGGCGGTCCGCGTGATCGCCGACGATGACCTTCGCGTTGTCGGTGGTGGTCGATCCCTGGTTGCTTGTCTGTTTGGTGTGGGTGTCGTAGCCGCCGACCTGGATGAAGAAGATCTGGCGCCTCATGCCGAGACCGCTGTTGGGATCGAGCGGCCTGCTGCCGAGATGGATGAGACGGGCGACCATTTTCATCTGGCTCATGAGGCCTGAAGTGAAAGCGGGGCCCGTGCTGTTCGGCGTGGAGATGGTGGTGGTGAAGCGGTTCAGCCAAGGAGCCTTGGCGACGGTGTCATTGTATCCGAGGGCCTTGGTGAGGGACTCTGCCTGATCGATGGAATGATCGAAAATCTGACCATAGGCTTGTGTCTGGAGATTCGAGGAGGCGATGTTGGAGGCGAGGATGGAGTCGAGCGCCGTCCGTTTGTTTCCGGAGATGCTGCTGATCTGCACCGCGCCGCCGGTGGTGATGGCGTAGGGTGGGGCGAGGTTGCTGTTGCTGACCTCGAAGATGTTCGATCCGGCGAGCGTGACCGCCATCGAGACACCGCCGTTGAGATTGTAGTTCGCAGCGGTGAAAAGATCGGCGATGCGGCCGCCCCAGCCGCTGGTGTAGGGCTGGTCGGGAAGGGAGGTCTGCCACTGGGTCTGCTGGTCGCTGTGGGAAAAAAGCTGGGGCGGGCGCGGGACGCTGCCCGTGCTGTACTGGGTCTTGGTCAACGGGAAACTCAGGGTGCCGACGTTGAACACCGGAGCGACGATTCCTGCGTTGAATAGCGTTTGCATCTCGGGCATCGCGGGGTGGAAGGCGTAGGTGTGATAGTCGTTTGCCGGATAGTTTCCGGTTCCATTGCGCGAGTTCATCCCGAGGGCGGTCGCCGGGTCGCCCGGAACCGCGTTGGGGAGGGCGAGCACCGGGCCGCGGATGGTGGCGTAGTTTTCCCACTCCGCGGGAATGGTGGGGATGATCATGTTGTTGGAATCATTGCCGCCGTTGAGGAAGACGCAGATGAGCGCCTTGTAATCCTGGGGATCCGGTCCGGCGGCCATGGCGGAGTTGAGAATCTTCAGCTCGCTGATGGTTCTCGCCAGCACGGTGGTTCCGAGAGCGGCGGAGCCGAAGCGTTCGAGGAACCCGCGGCGGGAGATGTATGGTACGTGGAAATCGCGTTTCATGGGCCGGCTATTTTTGAATGGCGTACTCTGACGAGATGGTGATCAGGTGGACGATGGAGCGCACCCTGTCGCGCATCTGGGCGCTTGTCGGAGTGGGGGCGGAGTAGGTGATGTTCGACGTGTTGGTGACGTAGGCGTTGATGGTGTCTTTCACGGTGGGGGAGAGATTGCCTCCGGTGAGCAGGACTCCGAGAGTGTCGATCAACGTTGGAACGCCGGTGTTGTTCGTCTGGGCGTAGGTCATGTAGGGAGTGATATCCATGGCGATGGCATTGCCACTGAAGAAGCTTCCGTAACCATTGGTGGCTCCCGAGAAGTTTGTATAAGCTCCCTGGGTGATGACGTTGGTGAGATTCATGGTGTTTGAATCGTTGGTCAGTTGGAACTCCGGCGTAGTCATTCCTGCCTTGGCCATCGGTCCGGGATACTGGTAATCCGGATAGAAGAAGTTGAACACGGTGGTGGAATTCAAGGGCGTCTGGTTGAGGTTGGACGACGTGTAACCGATTCCCCAGGTGCTGAGTTCGACACTGCATGTTCCGCTGCGTGTCCAATGGGTTCCCTTGAGGGGGAATACGTTCACGCTGTTGCCGCCTTGAGATCCGTTGGTGAGGGTGGGGGTCGGCGGCGCGGTTACCTTGAACGAGTTGGGCCCGACGACGCTGGTGACTTGATAGGTGCCGTCGGCTGCCGCTACCGGAGAATTCAACGTAACGAATTTGAGCGCCACGGAGTCGGTGCCGGCGACCAGATTGTGATTTCCCGAAGTCTGGATCGTGATGGTTTGGGCACCTGCGGAACCGGTCACGTTGTATCCGGCAGTGAGCTTCGGAATCAAACAGGTGCCGGTGGTGCCGTCCGTACCGGTTCCGGGTGACGGGGACAGTGTGATCGTGAAGGTGCTGCCGGTGGCGGAGAAGACGGAGTATTGTTTGCTGTAAGTAGAGCCGACCAACGCACCCGTCGTGAAATTCACAAACACATCGTCACCGGAAGCGAAACCCGGGCTGCTGATGACGGCGGTATTGCCTGAAATGATGTAGTCCAAACTGCTGCTGGTGCCGGTGTTGTTTACCGTGAAGGAATTCGCGGTGACGTTGGAGATGGAGTAGGTCTGGGTGGTCGGAACCTGAGAGGAGGAGCCGCCCGAATCGACGAAGCCGGAGAGACGGACGCTTCCGTTGATCAGTTTGTGAGGAATCGGAGTGGTGACCAGAATGGTACCCGTGGCGGTCTGGCTGTAGGTGCTGTTAGCAAAGCCGGGGGCGGGAAATGCACGGGCCGGACCGGTGATGCGGAGGAGGGGCTCGCGTTGTTTTCCGAACTTGGGATCCGCGGCGGCGGTGGTGCCGCGCGCCTCAGCGTCGAGCAGGATGGCGCGGAAAACCTCCTTCATGTCACCGCGGATGCCGGTGGCCGCGCCGTCGACATTCTGTTCTCCATTGAAGGCCCGGACGACGCGATGCACGTATTCGGGTTTCGGATGGCTGGTGATGAGGCGCTGGATGAGCTGGCGGCAGATATAGGGACCGGTGGCGGAGTTTTCGAGAATGTTGTCCAAGGTCTTTTCCAGGTCCTTGGCCCCGTTGAGGTCATACTTGTTAGTAATGGTGGTGGTGACGAGGTTTCCCGCTCCGAGAACAGGATCGGTCGATTGAACGGCATAGGTGGAGGAGGGATCGGAGGAGGCATCGCCGGACAAGACGGTGGTGGCGGGCGGCAGGACGACATTGTCCAACAGGATCTTGCTGCCGAGTTCGTGCCTGGCGGGCACGAGGACCATCGGATCGAGGTAATTAGAGGCGGGGCTGAAACCTGAGGGCAGGCGTCCGCCGGCCATCGGCTGGCCCCAGTTCCATCCGGTGAAGACGCGGGCCATTCCGGTGATGACTTCCTGATCGTAGGTGGCAATGGCATTTCCCGAGGAATCCAGCAAGAGGGTGCCGTCCGGCCAGACCCGGTAGAGGCCGGCAGAAAACAGTTGGAGAACCTCGCGCGCGTAGTTCTCGTTAGGATGGAGTCCGGTCGGCACATCGCCCTTGGCGTTGGCGCGCATGTCGAGATAGACGCCCATGGCGGGGCTGAGGGTGACCTGCTTGAGGATGTCGCGGAAGTTTCCGAAGCAGGTGTCGAGCAGGTTGTCATAATAGTCGGCGAGAACGCGGCCGTTGTTGTTGAGGGGGCCGGTGTCCGAGACGACGAGAATCTCGCTCAGGGCGAAGGCGGCGCGCTGGCGGAGTTGGTCCGGAGCGGTGACGGAGTTTTTCCACCACGAGTTGATCATGAGGGTGCTGCCGTAGGGGTTCTGCGGATCAGCGCTGAGGTTATCGAGAATGTAGGGAACGTTTTTGGTCGGTGTGGCAATGAACTGGTTGTCAATCCATGCCCGGTAGCCGGTGTTTTTGACATCGGCCATGTCGGTGAGGCTGGGGCCGAAAGTGGCTTGGGTAAGGAAACGGGAGTTGTCCGCATCGCTGGTGGCGTGGAGATCGGACCATGCCGGATAGGACGGGACTGCCGGAGCTGTCTGGGATCCGGCGGTTTTGCCGAAGGTGCCGGAGATTTCACCGGTCGGGTGATTGGTGGTGGAAATCACGATGCGGATCAGCCCGTTTTCCAGATCCGCCAGATCGGACGTCCCCATGTTCCAGGTGTAGCCGCCGTCGGTGGTTTTCAAGGCGGGGTAGTTCCGGTCCTGGCCGGTGAGATCGAATAGCGTGGTGGCGGATCCTTTTACGATCCTGCGCGAGGTGATGCCGGAGCTGAGGCCGTTGTGGTGGAGCTGGATCACGGCGGCGTTTCCATTCACCCGTAGAAATGCCCCGCCGGTGGCGGTGATGCCGCTCAGGCCGTCAACGCCCTGGAGGTTGGTGACATAAATGGTGCCGGGAACGGTGGTGGTGGGAGGATTGTCCCATGGGGAAAGCGCGTAACCCGGAAGAATGCCGCCGGTGGTGGCGGCGGCGGGCGGGCATCCGTTGGTAATCGGATTCGCCGTGGTGCCGGTGGGGTCGAGGAACCAGGCGACCGAAAGATGGTTTGCGGCGGGATTCACACCGGTGTTGTGGAGTGCCTCGATGTAGTATTTTTCTCCGGCAGTCAGTGACAACCATTGCGACTTCTGGCTTGCCTGGGCGTTCCAAGTGCCCGGCGGAGTGTCGGTGGCGGACGCGCGGCGCACTTTGTTGACCGGCTCGGCGTTGTTGGAAATCCACAGTTCGGCAGCGTTGCTGGCGGCGATCCAGAAGTAGTAGTTTCCGGTGACCGGCGCGGTGAAGTAGCCGCGCAGGCGCTCGCCGGTGTTCGCTCCGTAAGTGGTGGTCCCGTCCTGGGCACTGGTGATGGTGTTGGATGAACTTGGTGGGTTCGTCCAGGGAACGTTGGCAAGAGAGGGGCCGGTGACGCCAGTGGTCCACAGTTCGCGGGTGAGCTGGTTGCCGGTATCAAGGACTTCCACGGTGATGACCGCGCTGCCGGAGCCCGCCGAATTCGAAGTGGTGACAGTGAATTGATAGACTCCGGCTGCGGGAGGGGTGCCGCTGAGGATGCCGTTCGTGAGTGTGAGCCAGGCGGGAAGTCCGGTGGCGGTGAAATTTCCGGCACCGTTGCTGGCGGTGAGTGTCAGGGTGAACGGGCTGCCGGAATTGAGCAGCGTGGTGACTTCCGTGTCACTGGTGATGGCGGGAGGGGCGGCCGGAGGGTCACCCGGACGGCTGGCGGTACCGGTCATCGTGGGGAACAGCCGGGAGGTGGGGATGACCTGCTTGGTCTGGCTGGGGCCGAACCAGGAAAGCGTTGTGCCGGCGGCTGCCGTAAATTCGCAGGTTTCCAGTTTGATATCATATAGGACGCCGGCCAGAAGCGGGATGTTGCAATAACGGTCCACGCTGGTTTGCGTCGGCCAGGCCACGGTGAGGTCGGTGGTGTCGATGGTGCATTTGCTGGAGTTGGTGAGATCCGACGCGGGAAGTCCGGTGCCGGACAGCGCCACCGTGAACGTTGTGGAAGTGGTGGCGGTGACCGTGTAGGGGACGGTGGTGCCAAACGCCGCGCTCAATGTTCCGGAGGTGAATTTCAGCGGAATGACATCGCCAACACTGAAGGGCGCGCTGCTGTAGGTCAGCACGATGGTGCCGTTGGTGGTGGAGTTCTGGGTATAGTTATAGGTAACGCTTGGATTGTCGCTCGCGAGCCTGCGCAGCGTCTGGGGCTGGCCGTTGATCCAGAGCTTCGCTGCGTCGTCCGCGTTGACGACGATGGAGCAGGTTTCCGAATATTGCGGCAGGATCTGGCCGGTCCAGCGGCTGCAGAAGAAGTCATGATAGATCGTGGGATCGGGCGAGCCCGCGCCCCAGTCACCATTGTTGCCGTTGGTGATGGCGGTATCCGTGCGGGAGCCGGCGGCCGGCGCGGCGAGTGTGGTGTTGTTATAATACGTGGCGGCCCAGCCGGCGGTGGTGCCGGTATTGTTGGTGAAAACATTCGCGCTTGAGATGTTTCCAAACGAACCGGTGTTGAGCTTCCACTGGAACCTGCATTTCGCGTTGCCGGTGGTTTCCACAAACTCGACGCGCATGTGGTAGCGGTTGGCGGGTGCGGCGGGGATGGCGAGGGCGAAAGGGGTGCTTGGCTTGTAGGTGCCGGTGGCCGCCGTGGGCCAACCGTTTTCCAGGATCTGTAAGAGACCGTTTCCATCATTGAGATCGAGGAACACCCGCGCCTTGTCATCGGCATCGAGCTGGAAAACATAGCTGCCGGCGGAGGAAGGTGATAGGTATCCTTCCCAGGCGACGGAATAATTGTCCGCCGCGGTGTATTGGGCGCCGTTCGGCGTGCCGTAGAGCCAGGAAAAGGCGACGGACGGATCCAGACGGGTGACGACCGGTGGATTGAGCAGGCAGTTCGCGCTGCCTGTCTGCGAGTTAGGCACGGCGGTTCCACCGACGGCCGCGGTCAGGGTGTTTCCGGAGACTGCGGTGATGGTAGCGACGCCGTCGTAGGTTCCTCCGGCGAGCGAACCTGTGGGAAATTTCAGATTCACGCGGTTGTTAGGTGCTGTGGTGGTGAACCCTGTGGTGCCGGTGTAGGTGATCACCGCCGAACCGGTGGTGGCGGTGGCTTTCGTATAGGTGTAGGTGGCGGCGTTTCCGCCAAAATTGACGTTGCTCGCGTAGGTGGAGTTCGCCCCCACGAAGTAGTTTGCCGTTAGTCCGGTGCCGGTCGGGTTTCCGGAGGGATGGATGGTCGCTGACGCGGTGGCGGGCGTGCCGAGGGTGTAGCTGCCGGAGGCATTGGCGGACCCCGGGTCCTGCGCGGCGAGGGTGACGCTACAGGACGTGGCGCGGCCGGCGTTGAAGAGCGGCGTGATCTTCAAGTCGATGGCATTCACTCCCGCCGGAAACGTTACGGAACCGGGAAGCGGCGCGTAGTCGATGCTTTCCACGGCGGTGCCGCTTTTCACGATGGGAACGATGACATTGCCCAGCAAGATCGCGCCGGAACGCGAGACACGGATCACAGCCGGATCGTCTGCGAATGCGGTGGAGTCCGCAGGCTGGGTGGCGGCGGTGTCGAGCACGTTGAGCGAGACACGGTTTTCAGCCTGGAGCGTGGATACAAGGGAGGTATGGTCGTAGCTCGTCTGACCCTGAATGGGGGCGGCCATGGAAAGCCCGAGCAAGTTCTTTGCCCAATCGCTGACCTGATCGCCCTGCGTTGCCTGGTCGCTGACTCCGATGTGGAAGAAATTTCCCGCGCTTTTCGGGACCACGAGAGTCCTGGGATTGCCGTCGCCGGTGATGCTTGGCAGGGCGCCGTGCGACCAGGCGTCCACCAGATTGGTGCTGCTTTCCGTCGTATAGAATTTTCCCGGCTGGGTGGGGAAAGTGAGAGTGAGCGTGGTGGGTGTCTGATCAACCGCCGGCGGGTGAAAATGCACCTCGCCGGGTGATTTCTGAAACGGATTGGTGCCTGCGAGAAACTCGCTGCGGTTGTTCACCCCATCACCATCGGCATCCTGTGACAACCATCCGGCGTACGGAGACTGCTCGTTCATCTGGGGAGTGAGCACACCGTATTTCTGCTTCCAAACCTCCTTGTTGATCTCCATGTCCACCTGAGCGCGGGCAGGCAGAATTAAGCTGAGGAATCCGCCGGTTAGGGCAAGGAAATGACGCGCGCGGCAGGCGCGAGGCGGCTGAACATAAATGGACATGGGACACGGGACGGTAAGACAGCGGAACACGCATTGGCTGGATGCGCGGTTTTTTACAACGTCGTTGAATGGGCAACAACCCGGAGAACGTAACGTTTTTCCACTGCAGGGCCACCTCAAAAGTTAAAAGTAAGTAATGTCTTACTTTTGCCGCGCCACCTCACTTGTCGATTTCCTCCAGCATCCCGCTGTAGTAACCATTGAAAAAGCTGATGATCTTCCACGCCACGAATCCCAAGATGAAGAAATACAATAACTTGGGGATTGCGATCGAGAGTGTCTTGGCCGCAGCCTCGGATTCGGTTTGGAAAAGTTTCGCCCAGCGCTCGAGGTCCTTGTCGAGCGTGCCAGCCTCCTCGCCGGTGCTGTAGGATCGGGAAAAAGCGTTGGGAAACGCGCCATCCGCGACGAACGCCGGCCCGAGCGGGCTTCCGGCTTGTGCGGTTTTCACCAACCGCTTGCCCGCCTCGCGGATCATCGCGCTCTGCGATGCCGAGGACGCGACCTCCGCCGTTTCGCTCATCGAGATTCCCGCGAGAATGCATGAGTGATAGACCTTGCAAAAACGCGCCATCGCCACCTTCTGCCGCGCCTTGCCGACCAGCGGGATGCGGTGGAGAAAACGGTCGACCGCCACATTCTCCGGGGCGGCCCTGAGCACCGCGCGGATGACGACGAAAACCACCAGAGCCGCCGTATAAAACACCACCAGCGCGACCGCGAGCTGGCCGAGGATGTTCAGAAAACTGTCGCCCCGCATCATCGCCGTGGGCACGATGCCGATGAAAATCCCCATGTGCAGCACGACGAGCGGATAGATCATGCTCTTGATCATCTCACCGCGGGCGGAGGCGAGCATGCCGAAATAGTCCGAAAGGTGCTGGAAGGCGGGAGCCAGATTTCCACCCCGCTCGCCCGCGCTGATCATGCTTCTCTCCAGTTCGGAAACCGTCGTCGTATCACTGGCGAAGGCAGCGGTGATCGATTGCCCGGCTTCAAGTCCGCGGTTGAGATCCCTCAGCAATGCGGCCTGCACCGGCGGAAGCCGCGTGTCCATCAGCACCGCCGCCGCCTTGCGGATGTCGAATCCCGCCTCCAGCAGCTTTGCCATTTCCAGATAAAACAGATGCTTGTGCGCGGCTTTCGATGTCATGGGTTGCGGTGACTCATAACAGTTGTGCGACGCCCACCAAGTTCCATTTCGGGGGATCGGTCCAAAGGATCACGCCCTTTTGTGCCAACGGTATTCCCAGACGTGGAGCCACGGATGCATGCCGTGCTCGTCCGAGGCCATGTAGGCGGAGCAGGCCACTCCGGCCACCCAAACCGCGGGCACCAGGATCAGGGCGAGACCGAGCGTGGCGATGGCCAGCCAAAGCGTGATGAAGACCATCAGCACGTTGCCGGCGGTCATGATCCCGATCCCCGAGAGGTAGTGGTGTTTGTAAACATGGCCCAAGCCGGGAATGACACTGAGCAAGGCCGCGATCTTGTTGCGGTCGACCGATTTCCAAGCTTCCAAGAGTTCTTTCATGACGGTGGGAATGGTTTTTATGCGGTAATAAGATGCCAGAGCGAACACCCCGGCGCAAGTTCGGAATCGGCCGCTGGAATTCGGGATTTGCAAAAACGTGGGGAAAATGAATATTCAGGCCGTGTTTAAGAATTTCCAACGATGCGTCCTGTTCGCCGTGCTCGGACTGGCGGTGCCGAATTTGGTCGGTTGTGACAAGTTAGCCTCTTTGATTCCGAAGGGGAAGCTGGCCAAACTTAAGGAGGGAACCTCGAAAACCGCGGCGGAACCCGGCAGCACCCCAGGATCGGACACCAAGCCAGTAGCTGATGCCCAAGCGGGGGCAAAACCGGAGCAGTTTTCAAAAGACTGGCTGCCTCCGGGGATGTCGCGGGGACAGGTGAAGCCGCCCGAGTCCAACCAACGGCCTCAGCCGACCACGCCGCCTCACAAGCCGTAACAGCGGATCGGCGAGTTTTTCCCCTCCGAGACGACATAGATGCGTCTGCCGTCTTTTGAAAATGCGACCGATTCCGCCTGGGGGAGCGTGTGCGGAGCAAGCGGCTGCGGCTTGTGGGAGAACGCTTCTGTCCAGCTTTCCTCAGGTTTGCGCGTGAAAAGGAAAACGCCGTAGTAGGTGACCACGGCGGCGAGCGAGCGGTCCTCGCTGATGTCGAGGCCGGTGGGTTGGCTCGCGAAGGGAAGCGAGTTGCCCGCCGGGGAATCGACCGACGTCACGCCGGTTTTTTTCAAAGCGAGCGGATTGCTGGTTTTCGGCGCGCGCAGGGGCATTTCATAAACTTCCGGCGGCTTGGTGCGCTTGCTGAGGATGATGATTTTTTCCGCCACCGCATCGACGGCGACGGACTCGCAATCGCGCGGGCCGCCTTCGTAAGTGAAATCGATGTGCCAGGCGGTGGTCACGGAGCCGGAGAGTTTCTGGCCGTCGGCGGGGAGAGTGGGCTCCAGCAGGATGTGGATGGTGCGGATCGGGCGGACGGCGTTGTTGTCACCGGTGTCGGCGATGAGGAGATAGGATTTTCCGTCGAGCGTGAAGGATGCCATGTCCTCCCAGTCGAGATTGGCGGCGTTGGTGACGGTGACCTTGCCGCGATCCTCGCCGTCGGTGGTGAGCAGATGGAGATCGGGCGCGCCGCCGCTGTCGTTGAGCGTCCAGAGGAAGTGGTCGTTTTTCGGAGAAACAGCGAGGCCGCTGGCTTCGTTGACGGCGGGGGACTGGATGACGTGCTTTTCATCCGTGAACTTGAATTCGGCGGCGTTTGAATGGGCCAGGAGGCTGAGGTAGATCAAATGCCGAGAGAGATTCATGTGGGGAAGGGTGGTGAGGCGCACCGAAGTTTCAAGCGCGGAAGAGTGTTCGTCGGGCGCTGGCGCTGGACGAACACAAGAGGCGGGAATGAATTCCGCGGTCCGTGCAGAGAACTACTACGCATCCGCAGCCTTTTCCTCCTGCGCGCGGCGGAGGCGGATCTGAAGGTCGGCGAGCACGTTCATAAAGTAGATGTAGGCGTCGTAGGGACTCGGATAGGGAGTGAAATAGGTGTGCACGCTGCCGTCGGTGCCGCCCTTGGTGGACATCCAGTAGAAGTGGTCCGACGTCTGCATTTTCGCCCACGTGTGGGTGAGCTCGGGATCGTTCACCGCGAGGATCTGCTGCTCGAGACGATGCACTTTCGCGATCGCTTCCTTCTGCATGTCGTTTCCCATCCAGGCGGATAGATCGCGCTCGGTATCGGCCCACGAGCTGAGGGAACGGCTGTTGTACTCGCGCGATCCCCGGTAGAGGTCGACCGCCTCGGACGGCGTCACCCATTGCAGGCCGGCGTCGTCGACGGCCTCGGGCATGGCTTTCCAGAAATCGAAAATACCAGTGTCCGCCCACTGGTGCTCGCCGATGTTTTCGTAGTCCATGAAGAGGTTCACCACATCCCCCTCTGCTTCTGCCAGCCAGCGGGAGAATTTCTCCGGCGTGAGCGGATGTTCGCTCCACGTGCGGTCGGAAAAACGGAAACTGAGATCGTCGGAGAGCGTGCTGTTCCGCAGGAGCGTCTTGATCCGGGCGGTTTGCGGGGCGCGGTAGAGGAAATTCGGCGAGTGGCCGTCGAGGTTCCCATCGATGCCTTCCGCGATGATCCCGTCGAAGCCCATCGTCTCGGACTTCGCGGCGATGGCGTCGTTGTAGATCAGCTCGGTGTTCCGGAAAACCCGCGGTCTGACGGAGAAAACCTCCTCCATCAGATCCAGGTGCATGTCCACCTGGCGGTCGAACTCCTTGTTCGAATGCACGAACGCGAGCGAGTGGTAATACGTCTCCGCTAACAATTCCACGCCGCCGGATGCGACGAGCTCCTGGAACGACTCCAGCACGTCCGGCCGGAAACGCCGCATCTGTTCGATGAGCATGCCGCTGATGGACATGGCCATGCGGAAACGGCCGCCGTTATCCTCGATGAGCTGTTTGAAAAGGCGGTTCGCGGGCAGGTAACATTTCTCCGCCACCTTGTCGAGGATGGCGGAGTTCATCGCATCGTCCTCATAGGTCGCATTTTCCCCGATCTTGAAAAAGTCGTAGGGAAGCAACCGGTTCGGCTGATGAACCTGGAAATAAAGGCAAACGTCGGGCATGGGTTGGTGGGAAAGGGGTTTGGGAAGGAACTAGCGCACCAGTTCCTGATAGATCGTGATCACCTTGGCCGCCGCGGCGTCCCAGGTGGAGGCGGCGATGTCGAGCTTCGCCTGTTCCACGACGCGCGCGCGGAGGGCGTCGTCGGTGAGCAGGTCGTTGATGTGTTTCGCCATCAGTTCCACGTCCCAGTAATCGGCGAGCAGCGCGCCCTTCAATACTTCCGCGACTCCGGACTGCTTCGAAATCACCGCAGGGATGCCGAACTGCGCGGCCTCCAGTGCGGACAATCCGAAGGGCTCGGAAACCGACGGCATGCAGTAAACATCCGTCATCGAGAGCAGGTCGTGGACCTTTTCCGTATCGAGGAAGCCGGTGAAATGGAAGTGGCCGCCGAGGCCGCGGAAGGCGCCGGTCTCGATCAGCGGGCGCAGTTTCTCCCCGGTCCCGGCGACCACAAATCGCACGGCGGGATTCCGCGCGATGACCCGCGCGGCGGTTTCGAGGAAAAATTCCGGGCCCTTCTGCGAAGTGAGGCGGCCGAGGAAGAGGACGAGCTTTTCAGGAAATTTCTTCTTGGTGGCGAAGGTCTCCACCGGGTCCGCGCCGTTGTGGACGGGACGGATTTTCGCGGGATCGATCCCGTAGTGGCTGGCGATGATCTGGCCGGTGTAGCGGCTCACCGGGATGACGACATCCGCCTGCTCCATGCCGTATTTTTCGATCTCGTAGATCCAGCCGTGGTCGTCCGCGCCGGAGCGGTCGTATTGCAGCGCGTGGACGTGGACGACGAGTGGCTTGCCCGTGGCCTTTTTCACCTCCACGCCGGCGAGGAAGGTCATCCAGTCGTGGGCGTGGATGATGTCGAAGTTTTCCAGCATCGCCAACTTCGCGGCGACTTTTGAAAACTCCACCACCTTGCTGCCGAGGTCCGGCCCGTAGAGGTCGCCGATCTTGAACGCATCGAGCTGGGCCTGCGTCGTTTTGGAAAACGTGAATTCGCTGCCGGGGAGCATTTCCAGCGTCTTCAGCGACTCGCGGCCGATCGCCCCATCCTCATAAGGATCAAGGAAAACCGGGATGTTCCGGACCTGCGCGAAACTTTCGTATCGGTAGCGTTCCTCCGCCGCCTTGATCTGCTCCACCGCCAGGTGATTGAGCCCCCGGAGCGAGAAATTCCCCATGTCCGACTCCGGGCAGGACTTCGGCACCACCACCGTCAGGTCCACGCTTTTCGCCAGCGCCCGCGAGAGCCCGAGGCACGCGATTCCGAGGCCACCGTTGATGAGTGGAGGAAATTCCCAGCCGAGTTTGAGGACGCGCAATCGGTTCATTTCGAAGGTTCTGGAGCGGTGCGCCGAACCTGGTTCTGAAGTGCGGCGCGGTGGTTGGACAGACTCTAAGCAAGTGGCGGGCCAATCTCTAGCACGATCAGCCCGGAACGGGTGACATTACCGCCGCATCAGGGGAAATTTCTCAAGTCTCTTCCGGGACCGCGAGTCTCCGACCCGCTATTCAAATCCCACCCCGGAAGAAGGGAGTGAGAGACTCGCGGTCCGGGGGGAAGTTCACAATTGCTTGATCCGCCGTTCCAGATCCTTGCGGTTGATCAGGTCCACCACCTCGACGCTATCAGGCTGAAGCCGGAAAAGCAGGCGGTGGTCGATGCCGACACGGGCGCGCAGGGTATCCGGACACGCCTTCAATCTCACCACTCCGGTAAACGCTGCCGATTCGCCTGCAGCCAGACGGCCCAGCAGAACCATCGCTCCCTTGCCGACCTGCTTCGGGAACCTCTCCAGCGTTTCCCGGAATTTCTTCGGAAACTCGATCAATCTCATCGGCTGGTTGCCATCCACGTCTCCGGGTAGAACGAGGGAGTCCTCAGGATCCACGGTGCCCGCGGGTTCCGGGTGCGGCTCCGGATGCACTTGTTGATCGCGGAGGGTCTCCAGATCGGTGAGAGTCTTTTCCAAATCATGGCGGAGGACGGCGCGCTCCTCATGACGTTCCTTGAGGGAGCCCTTGAGGAATTTCACCTTGCTCCGGAGATCCTGCAGCGCGTGCTCGTCCACGGCCACCACCTCCTTGTTCTTTTCCGCGGGCGCAATCGGGAGTTTTTCCCGGCGCTCGATCTCGTGTTTCAGGTCATCGATCGACTGCTTCATTTTCCGCACCTCCCCCGCTTTGGCTTCCAGTTTCTGATTCGCGAGGCGGAGCGCGGGGCCATACTTATTGTCGGCCGCCACGCTTTTGGCAGCGAGAATGGTGTCGATGATGTCGCTGTAGGGTTCGTCATAGGAAAGTTCCAGTCGGTCGCGGGCCGCGATGATCTTCCCCAGCAGGGAAAGCGCGATTTTCGGCGGTACCACCGGGACCATCCCCCGTGCTACGAGTAATCCCAGTGCTGGCACGGGCGAATCCATAAGAGTTGTTGCCGCGCTTTCCAAGTCGAGGGGGTCCTTGGTGGTTAGGGCGGCCATTGCAATTTCTTCCAGCCGCTTCAGGCATTCCGCCGGGTCGTTCCTTACCAGCAGCAACATTGTGTCGGGGGGCAATTCATCCAATGCCGGATCGGCTTCCTCCCGCACCCGCACCAGCCGCTCCACGATGTCCCGACGTTCCCCAAGCGTCGCAAAGTGAAGCACTGTCTTCCACCCGGAGTAAATCTCGTCGGACCATTCCAGTGTTTCGAGGGCGGTGACCGCCTCTTCGAACATCTTGTGGGCCGCGAGCACCGCCAGATAGAGGGGCACCAGGTCCCCGTCGATCTCCAGCGGGTCGATCTTCGCCAATTCGTGGGACTTGAGCCCTTCCAATCGCGCCTTGGTGAGAAACTCGCCGGGGGACTCTCTTACCTCCGCGCGGGTTTTTCCGGCCACATCACTCGACTGGCTGAGCCGCTGCTGGTCGCTTTCGAAGCAGCACCGCTTGTATTTCTTCCCGCTGCCGCACGGGCAATCCTCGTTACGGCCGATCCGCTCCACCGACCGCCGCAGGGTGTGGCGCGTAAGAATCACCGCCGGCTGGGCAGGGATCACATCGAGAATGGGACCCTTCGCGGCTGCCAGGAAACTTTTCTCCAAATTCAGGGCCGCGGCGGTGGCTGTCTCCGATCGCGCCGCCGCCAGAGAGGTGCCCAGGCTCGCCAGCATCTGCTCGTCCTTAAAATTCGTGGCGACCAGGATGAGCAGGTGGCCGACTTTCCTGAACAGGGTTTCGGCTTCGGGAACCACGGCCTTGATCCGGCAGAAAGCCCTCATCGAGGTCGCGAATTGCGGCGGCACCGCTCCGTCCCTCCGCTCGCGGCACCATTGCCACAACGCGAGGTAGGCGTAAGCTTGGGTCTCGGGGTTGACACCGCCTCGCTCCAGCCCGGCCAGCACCCGCTCCGGGACGTCCACTCCATCGACGTTCCACAAAATGCAGCCGCAGGTTGCCGGATCCGGGATCAACTGCATGCCGCCCTCGATGTGCCGGGAAGCCACTTTTCTCCCCAGATGGATCGCGGGCAGCACCAGATAGGTGAAACCGCCGATGTCATGTTCCTCCACCACCTTCCCGATCCATTCGTCCAGCTCCGCATCGTCCTCAGGTAACAGGGAAGCGGCCTCCATCACCGCCGCATGGCAGTAGTTGGACGTGTTGATGATTTCACGGATTCTGGAATGCATGGTTTTGTGACGAACGCCTGGCTATGTCTGATGATGGGGGATCCTGGAGGAATCAGTTCTGGAGTCTAAGTTCGATCTGGAGGGCCGCTGATCAATCCTGCGGTGATCCAAAGCCCGATCATGACTGGTAGTGAATACAACAGCGCAGGGAAATTCAACTTGCCGTCCACGTGCTGATGAAAGTAGAACACGAAAACGAAAACAGCCGAATAAAACAGTGTGGAAGCCAGAAGGATCGACTGGGAGGCTACCCCTGACGCTCGCTTTGACATAGCTAGAGTGAAGAAGTGAGGGAGCGTCAAGAGGAGCCCCAAGAAGAAACCGACGAAAACAATGAACAGGGCGTTACACACCGCGGCCACTCCGGCGACAATTGCAAAAATGGTGGTGATCGAAGTAACCGACCTCATGATTCTGGCGACATCACGCTTCACCGTTGTGGACTGGGATGTGGGTGTCACATGTGTCTCTTCCTGCATTTGTGGTTGGATGCTTACAACCTGTTGATTTCGGCGTGAATCTTAATCCCATCGAATTCGATGGGATTGGAACCGGGATGATAGAGCTGACGAGCGCCCCCGATTTCCAATTGTGGCGAATTCGCCGTAATTAAGAGCGCCCATCTGGATCGGCAGCCCTACGGCATCCGCCCGTAGATCTCCACGTCCGCGATTCTGGCGGTGGAGTCGGCGCCGGCATTCGTGACGGTGATTTTCACGAACTTCGCGGTCACCGGCTTGAACTCCACGTCGGTGACACTTTCCGTGTTGCCCTTGACGGTCTCCACGGTTTTCCACGCCTTGCCGTCCAGACTCGCCTGCACGGTGAAATCGCGGTTGTTGTTTTCCCTGGGCATGCCGTTGTCGCCCGCGTGGCGGATGACGCAGCGGTTGATCTGATAGGTCTTGTCGAAGGCGAAGCCGAGCCAGCGCTGGTTGCTATCGGAAGAGGTCCACATCGTGACGGGCGTGCCGTCGGTGACTGCCGCGGTATCGGCCGCCGGATCGCCGGAGCGGACGGTGGTGCCGGCAGAGAGGCACAGATTGAACGGCACGCGGTTGGCTTCGTTGGAGAGGTTGAAATAGTGGTCCGCCCTCACGAACTTCACCTTGCCGGGAAACTCGCGTTGCAGGTTGTCGTGGAGTTCCACGATCTTGTCCGCCCGCATCTGGCCCCAGACGTCCACCTGATAGGAGAGGAACAGCGGTGCTTTTCCATCCCATGCCTTGATCCCGCCGGCGAGCGAGCCGTGGATGTGGTCGTAGGATCCGGCATAGGGGATCACCAGCTTGTCGAAGCGCAGGCGGTTGTTTTCCACGCTGCCCGCCACGGATGGCACATCCTTGAAATTCTGCACGGTGGCACCGTAAAGGTGGCGGCAGTTTTTCTCATAGGACGCCCGCTGCATCGGCGTGGCATTGTCCCAGATGGTCGTCACCCGCAGGCCGGAGCGCTGCAGATAGGTTTCCGTCAGCCGGGAATAACCGTCCATGCACGCGGGGTTGGTCAGGCTGTTGCCGACCGGTGCGCCGGGTTCTGTCAGCGTGTTGTAGGGCATCAGATAGCCCATGCCGGACGGCCCGGTGACGAAGCAATCGTTAGGCGTGGCGGTGCTGTAATAGTAGTTCATGATTCCCGGCGCGATGTCCACCAGGCCGGGGGCGATGGTCCAGTTCAGCGGGACCTTGCCCCTGCTGGAGGCGGTGCGCTCCCAGTTTTTCCGCATCGCGTGCTGGGTGTATTGGATGTTGTCGCCGTCGCTGATGATGATGGCCACGTAAACCTTGTTTTCGAGCGCGGGCATTTTAGGCACCGCCGGGATTTTGATCCGGTGGTCGGTGCCGGCAAAAACGGTGGAGCTGACGAAAAAGTCCGCAGGCATCGTGCCGATCCCGAATTCCGTGGCGGTGGGAATGCCGGTGCGCTCCGTGGTGTACCAACCGAGCGCGATGGCCTCGCCTGCTTTCATGTCGCCGAAAAATTTCCGCAGCATCTTCCGCTCTTCGGGAATCAATGTGTTCAGCCACACCACCGCCGCGCCGGTGGCGGCCGCCATGTCGCGTGTGTGGTGATAGTCGCCGCCGCCGCGTTCGTCGAGGGGCTTGGCGCTGACGAGCAGGCGCTTCTCGGCCTTTTGCCAATAGTGGTCGTAGAGATATTGATAGATCTCCACCGGTGAGGTCATCTTCAGCGGCGTCAGGTCTTCCACGACGTCGAGGGCGATGCCGTGCTCCTTCATTTTTCCGTAAACCTCCGCGTTCACCGGCAGCGCGTGGCGCTGGGCAGCGACCGTTCCCGCGAGATTCCGATAGTGCGGGCTGGCCGCCGTGCTGTAGAGCACCACGCCGGTGACCTCCTTCGCATACTTCGCCAACAGATCGTATTTGGTGTCCTGATCGTATGATTTTCCCAGGTTGAGATTGACGGTCGGGGTGGTTGCCCATGTTTCAGTGCCCTCCTCCGCGCGGTTGTCCAGGAGAAGGATCCGGGGCTGCTTGCGGTTCACCTGTCCTTGCAATGAGGAAAAAGTGATCTGCTCATCCTTGGAAAGGTCCTGCACCGCCAGCGTGTCCAGCTCTGCGGCGGGCGTGGCGAAGGTCGGCAGCGCCTGTCCCTTCGGCCATGAAATCCCCTCGGCGATGTTCACGACCTGCGGGTAGGGGGCATACAGGTTCGGTCGTCCTTCCGCCGCCGCGGCGTCCGCCGCCCATCCGAGTGTGAGAAGACCCGCCGTGAAATACACCTGTTTTCGTTTCATAAATGTTCCGCTGGCCGACCGATCCCGTGTCGCTTGGAATTTACTTACGCATTCTCCGCCGCCCACCTTGCCTCGGGTGCGTCCGTGATATTCGGACGTGGATCCGGGAGCTGCGCCAGAACCGCGAGTCTCCGACTCGCTCTTCAAATCCCACCCCCGCAAGATGCGAGTCAGAGACCCGCGGTCCGGGGCAGGGTGGGTCGCGGTTCGGGTCGATAGTTAGGAACTCTTACGACATGTCCGAATTTGAGCCTCCCGCGGAATTGACCGGAGCGCGGCATCCGCTTGGATCTTACCCGATCAGGCATCCCATCCATCGATGAACCACGAAATCATCCACAATCATTGCGCAGCACTCAACGCCCGCACGATTCCCGGCTTTAGGGAAGCGGGCGGGACCAAAAGATTCAGAACCGCAGCTTCACTCCGAGCGCTCCGCCGTTCACGTTGGAATCTTCTGAGAACTGTCCCTGGTATTCCAGATAGCCGGTCACGGTATCGGTGAACTGCAACTGTCCTCCTGCGGTCACTTGTCCGGACACTGTGTCACGCGGAAGCGAGGCCGTGAAACTACCCGCTCCCGCAGGCGCTCCCGCGAAGCGGGCGTCTTGTTCCCAACTGCCACCGGTGGCGATGCTCAAGCCACATGAAACATAACTCCGCAGGACCATGCCGTTTTTCAGATCCGTCCGCAGACCGGTTTCAAATCCCGGGGTGAAGACGAACGCGGTCTCGGATTCCGAATCCACGGAGAGCCGAGAGCTGCTGGAGCCGTTCTCGGTGTAGGAGCCCGAGTGGACATACACCAGGCTGCCGGTCGCCTGCGGTCTGATATAGGCCTTCTCGTTGTGAAAGGTATAACCGACACGACCGACGAGTCCTGCGGATTCCACCGAAGGGGATCCCTCGAAAACATCGACATTGCCGGGGATGTTCACCCTGCGTTTTGTATCAAAGTCACCGACGGAACCCGTTAGCGCTGCTGCGAAGCTCCAATCGCCCGGCTCATACTTCATCGTGAACGCGGCCATCCCGGTGTCTCCATTTCCTGAAACGGACCCGGAGTCGTCGTCAAGCGAGTCATGCTGATAGCCCAGCGCCCCCCCGATGAAGAAGTGCGGTGAGATTTCCCACTGACCACCGACATCGGAGGTGAACGAATTTAAATCGTAGCCCTCAGCGGCGGTCGATCCGCCGTAGGTATTGGCCCAGACGGACTGCACCTCCACCGGCTTTGCAGAACCTCCCTCCAGCACTTTTTGACCGAACGCGGCATCCACAAATGCTTGCTGGGATGAAAGGGTATTCGACGCGAACGCGAGAGATGCTGCTGGAGACAGTTGTTGCAAAGCTGCACTGTAGCTAGCCGGTTCGTTCTGGAGAAGTCCGTCCAGCGCATCGAACAGACCTCCGAACGACTGGTTGGTCCGAGCCTCCCAGATCCTTTCAAGGTAATTCGCGATCTGACGGGAATTCCCCGAAATCGAGAGTCCTTCAGGTGAGAAATCCACCACTGGCCTGACAAATACACGGTTCGCCTCGCTCCTCAGCACGAAATCATAGATTCCATACTCCCCCTCCGCCCGGCCGTTATCCGTCGTCAGATTGTTGGTGAAATCGCCATCCACGCTCAGGATCTTGACCTCGCGATTCGCGACATCGCCATCGAACTTCACACGCACGGCACCCCCGAGCTCGGCATCCCCCTTGATCGTGAGCAAGTCACCGACGCCTCGTTTGAAATCGACATCGAACACGAGTTTACCCGTCGAAGTTTGGACGAAATCACCCTTCACCCGTGATGTTTCCCCCACTTGATTCAGGGCATTCCTGCCGACCACGAACTGCCCCTCATTCCTGAGGTCGGCCTCGATCGATGAACCTGCCAGGAAGAGTCCCCGGTTTACGACGGAGACCGAATTGAGGGCTGCCGATAAGTTGGGCTGTGCGGCGAAAGTGCTGGAAGCGGATGTCTGGGGCGGATTTCCGATCACCGGGCTACCACTTGAGATAGACCCTTGGATGGTTCCGTTGTTGTAAAGCGTTGTTTGGCCAAACCTCTGTCCATTCTTATCCGTCGTCGCAACTTGTGTCAGGAGAGTTTCCCCCTTGATCAATCCATTCGTATCGACGGTGACGGTGTTATTTCCACCTGCTAGATAAACAGCGGTTCCTGCCGAAGTGATATTTCCGCCCACATTGAGTTCAGTTCCGATCGCCTGATTGATATCTGGGGCATCCAGTTGTGAAAACACGCCATAGGATCCTTCGCCGGTCACGGACACGCCGCCGTTCAGTGTGAGGACGATTGCTCCGGTGGTGCCAGCGCCGGAATAACTCGCACGGCCGACGTTTTCACCGAAGATTCCACCGCCACCAGCGATGGTCTGCGCCACGATTCCGTGAGCCATACGACCGCTGGTCGTGATCGTCGAACCCGCGTCCATGGTGAGCACCACGGATCCGCCGTTCCCATACGCCGACCGCGAAGCTGGCGTGGAAACCTGAAACTCCGGCGTCGAAAGCACACCTGCAACGCCGCCGCCGCCTCCAATCGACTGTGCGACGATGCCATGGCTGCCGTCGCCCCGAGTCAGGATTCTGGTTTCTCCTGAAAGGCTCAGCCCCACCAGTCCGCCGAAGTTCGTTTGCGCTGAGCTCGACGAGTTCACTGCGCCGCCTATCGAGATCGACGTCGGATCCACCGCCACTCCCAGTCCGCCACCGCCACCGATGCTCTGAGCCAGCAAACCGAAAGCGCTGTCACCATTGGTGGTGATGTTCAACCGGGTCCCTTCTTCGATGATCACATTGCCACCCCAGCCCTGCGATGTCGGCGCCCCGCCTACCGTTAGATTGATATCACTCACACCGACGGTGTCCGAACTCGTTCCCGCGCCACCGATACCGCCGCCGGCACCGATCGACTGCAGGACGACTCCATGAGCGGCGATGCCTTGCGTCGTGACCGTGCCGCCGCCGGTCAGTGTGACCGCGCCGCCGTTTCCGGAAACCACGCCGTCGCTTGCTTGGTGGCCCGGGTTCACTTCACGTCCGCTCGGATCATAGGAAGGAGCCTTGTAGTCTCTTTCTCCGTTGCCGACTGAAATGTCTCCGCTGTTGCTATCGGACCCGTCCGCCGCCATACCGCCCCCGCCGCCCACGCTCTGGACCACGATGCCGTAGGCGCCGAATCCGGATCCGGTGCTGTCACCCGTCGAGATGGTCATGCCATCCATCTCCAAGGTCGCGGAGCCGCCGTTAGACCCGGTGCCGGTGCTGTTGCTTGCTCCTTCGGACGAACCGCCGGAGCTATGGCCTTTTCCACCGACGCTCATCGCGAGGGTGGAATCGGATCCCGATCCAGCGACCGTCGCCACGCCACCGCGGCCGCCGCCACCACCGACCGATTGGATCACCACTCCTTGTGACCAATCGCCACGCGTTGTGATATAACTGCTAACCTTGGCCGACGCCGATCCGCCGTTGCCTGCATTGCCTGAATCCAAGGATCCCAGTTCCAATTCCTTTCTCCCCTTGATCGGCAGGACTTTAAACAATCCTTTATCGATAAGGGAACGGACCGTGCCGAAAATTTGCACCGGATTATCGGCAGACGCGTCCGCTCCCGCTGCTCCTGCGATTCCACCACCGCCACCGATCGACTGTACAATCAATGCGGTGGAGTCGTCGCCATAGGTATCGATGGTCCCAAACTCGAAGGCGAATGCGGTTCCTCCGTTGCCGCCACTTGCGCCTGTGGCTCCGAGGCTGAAGCCCACATCGATCCCGGCCGCGATTTCTTTGATTTTTGCCCCGCCAGTCTGTCCTTCGCCGGTTGTCGTGGAAATTCCCACGTCAGCGCCGAAACTAATCATCCCGCCTTGGGAGGTGCCACCGCCGCCACCGATCGAATGCACGACCACACCATGCGACCCAGAACCCGCAACTTTGATGAAATTCGACGGGTTGATGGTGACCGTGGCATTGCCGCCATTTCCTCCAGAACCACCCACACCACCCAATGCGATGCTCACGTTCACCGAGTTGGATGACCCGTATCCCTGGGTGATGCCGCTGCCGACGCCGCCGTTGCCACCACCTCCACCGATTGACTGCGCTTGAATACCGTTAGAATAATCCCCATACGTCTGGACGCCCGAAATACCCCCAGTTCCGCCAAGCGTGATTTCAACCTCGCCTCCGCTGGCTCCCGTTCCTCCGTTGCCGCCCATCGCGACATCGACATCGAGGGAAAAAGTCTTCGCTTCGATCTTGGACGCCACTCGGCCGTAACCGATGCTCGAAGCCAGTGCCGATGAATCGCCACCGTTGCCACCGCCACCACCAATGGACTGCCCGATCACTCCGTGCGATCCTTGACCTTGGGTGACGACCGACGTGCCATCGAAAATTCCCATATTCACGAGGCCGCCATTGCCGCCCGTCCCGCCGATGCCGCCCGTGCTGGATGCGACCGCCACCGAAACCTGCACTTCTGGTGTCGGAGGGGCGATCGCGACTGCATTCGCGACTGCGGAGCCGCCGTTGCCGCCGCCTCGACCGATCGATTGCGCCAAGATGCCGAATGCATCCACGGGCAATGTGTTCGACGGTTCGTAGTTGGTGGTATCAACCACCCCGGTGCGGATTTGACCGCCGTTGAATGTTAGAGTGACCGTGTTGCCGTCTCCTCCCTGCACACCGTTGCCACCTACTGCCACAGCACTCGCAACGATCACACCCACCGCCGTCGAAAATGCCGAGCCGCCATTGCCGCCTCCGCCGCCGATTGACTGGGCGAGAACCCCCACCGACTTCGAGCCACTGGTCGTAAAATTACCGGTCGACGTTAGATTGACCAAGCCGCCGTTGCCACCCTTCCCGCCGTTTCCACCGATCGCTTGCGCGCCGAACAAGCTCGTCGCCTTGGAGTCGCCGCCATTGCCGCCACCGCCACCCACGGACTGCATCAACAAGCCAGCCGACAGGTCGCCGCGTGTCGTTGTGCTGCCGCCGGTCAGCGTCGCGTTCACGGTTCCTCCGCCACCGCCGCCCGTGCCAGTCCCACCAATCGTGTTGAATCCTTCACTGGCTCCGCCATCACCGCCGCCACCGCCGATTGATTGCAGCAATGCTCCGTGAGCGCTCTTGCCGGAAGTCGCCACCTGATAGTCGGTGGTTCCGGTCAGGGTGATCACTCCGCCATTGCTCGGGATTCCTCCGGTGCCGCCCAAGGAAACAATCCCGAGCTCGCTGTCGCCAGCGGCTCCACCCTGGCCGCCGAGCGACTGGGCAAACATGCCATAAGAGGCTTGTCCCGAAGTTGTGATCTGTCCGCCGTTCGTCAATGAGATCGCTCCATTGATTCCGCTCGCACCACCATTGCCTGTTTCACTTGAAAATGGCGACGATGCGAAGCCGGACACCCCGCCGCCGCCTGCAAATGCCTGGGCGAAGATACCGTAGGAACTGGTGCCGAGGGTGCTGAGTATTCCGTTGTTAGTAACATGAACCGTACCGGTGTTGCCGCCCGCTCCGCCATTTCCGCTGTCGCTACTTCCCACGGCCGCGGCACCTCCGGCGCCACCCGCCCCACTCAAGCTCCATGCCGTGATTGCGGACGATTCATCACCCGTTGTGGAGATGCCGGATCCATCACTCACCGCCACCATGATGTTTCCGCTATCACCTCCTCGGCCACCCACTTTTCCGTTGGAGCTCGCGGTATCAATGGTTGCCTTGCCCCCGCCGCCGCCTGCGCCGCCGGACGAGACCGCGCGGATGCCATCGCTGTTGAGTCCTTGCGTCGCGATCGTGACCGCGCCGCTCAGTGAAACATTGATATCTCCCGAACGCGCACCCACGCCCGCATCTCCCGACGTGCTATCGCCGGGCCCAGCCTCTCCCGCGATCACATTCAAGGTTCCTCCAGTTCCGCCAGCCCCTCCCGCAGATCTCGCTTCCACTCCGTGAGACAAGGTTCCATTCGTCGTCAGCTGAATCGCTCCTGCCGCCGCATTCAGTGTGACGGCGACGTTGCTTGCACTGCCACCATTTCCACCCGCACCGGCGGCTCCACCCGATCCACTCTTGAGGTAAGAAGTTCCGCCGATTCCACCCGCATTGCTCACAAGAATTCCGCTCGCATTGGATCCAGTGGTTGAAACCATCGAGGTTCCCGAGACCGTCCGGGTCACATTTGCCGTGACAGCTCCGGCCGAGCCACCTGCGCCCGAGAAGCTATGATTGGACTCCGCACTGGAGCCATCTCCGCCTTTTCCGCCCGTCGCAATCCCGCTGATGCCGGGCAAATAATCACCGATGACGGTCACGCTCGCATCCGTCACGTTGAGTCCGATCAGCCCCGCATTGCCTCCTCGTCCACCATAGCTTGGGGTATCGAAATCTCCGCTGAATCCGCGTCCACCCGCGCCACCTTCTGTGATGGCACCGATTCCTGCGCCACGGATCGTCACCGGGTTCGCCGAAACCAAGCCGGACACATGGATATCTCCACCCGCTGTCACATTGATGATGGAACTCCCCGAATAGCCACCCGAGCCGCCGCTATTCTTGTCGGTGAAACTATCAGCTCCAGCGCCACCCACCGATTTCGCGTAAATCCCATAAACACTCGTCGCATTCTGGGAGGTCCCGTTAGAAAGCAGGGCCATGTTGATCGCTCCGGAATTATCGACCACCAAATTGCCGGATATGGCACCGCCCTTCGCGGTTAAACCGTATCCAGCCGCACCTCCCCGCGATGCCGCCGATAGCCCCTCGAAGCTTGCCCCTCCTTCGAACTGGAGCGGAGTTCCGGCTGTCCCTAGCTGCAGCACTCCAGAGTTTATCAATGTAACCGAGCCACCCGAGCCGCCAGATCCGCCCTGCCCGGTGTTCGTATCTCCGCTATCGCCCACATTCCCGCCATCTCCTCCGAGGCTGGATGCGCGAATCCCGAGAAATCCACCGGAAAAGTCTCCGAATGCAGAAATCGACGCTTGGTTGATTCCGAGAATATCGCCAGCGGATCCTCCCGAACCCGCATTGTGTTCATGGTTATCAGTGCTGGTGTAGGTCCCTCCGGTGCCTCCTTGCAGTTGCAAATACACTCCATACCCCTGACCGGAATAGGATGTGGACGACAGCGTCCCTTGGCTGGTGTTCGTGAAATTGTCGATGTTCCCAGAATTTTGCCCGTCCGTGGCGTTATTGTCGTCGCTAGAGGCTCCGTTTTCGCCCAATCCGTAGAAATGGATCGCGTAGGGCTGCTCCTGTACCGTAATCGGCGAGCTGTTTGTCAAGCTGCCGCTTTGCTCCACGTTGGTTCGGACCAGTGGTTGGGCGTAGCCGATGTCCGGCGTCGCAAAGACAGCAGCAAGTTTGAGAATCGAGACGAACGGATTGGATCGGGTGGATTTCATGGAGGAAGAATTTTGAGAACCAACGCAAACGTTAGTGGCCAACACTTGCTGATAGCTCAAGTATATTTAGTAAATAGGGCTATTTGCAACGGAGGCCTTATGGCTGCCACTGGTGCCAGTCAGACGCCCTCCGTATTAAGTCCGGACTGAAGGCGCGCGACGGACGGTAGCTCGCGACCTCGACTTCGCCGCCGCATGACTCTTTATCCACCAACCAAGAACCCGTTGCCGATACACCCATTTAGAGCCCAATGTCTGTTATTTTGGTCTGACCCCGGAGAGAGTCTCCCACTCTTCAAATCCCACCCCCGGAAGATGCGAGTCAGAGACCCGCGGTCCGGGGCAGGATGGTTCGCGGTTCGTGTCGATAGTTAGGAACTCTTAACAACACCTCCGAATTTGTGCATTCTGCGGAATTGACCGGAGCGCGGCATCCGCTTGGATCTTACCGGATCAATCATCCAATCCATCGATGAACCACGAAATCATCCGCAATCACTGCGAAGCACCCAACGCCATGCAGACCCTCGGGGCGAAGCATGCCCAGCCTTTGTAAGAGCGCTCCCCTCCGCCATTTCCCAACCCCGCCCCGCCGGTCCAGAACCTCACCCCACCCATTCTCATCCTCAGCCCCGGAAAACCCAGCCCCGCGCCACCATTTCCGCACCTCGCTCCCTTGTTCCTCAACCCCGGCCTCCAAAAACCGATCCGCGCTTCGCTAAAATTCACCTTCGGAGTCTTGAAATTCACCCTCGGAATCCTGAAACCCAATCCCGCCACCCCGATTTTCCACCCGGCCGCACCAATCGCCAATCCCGTAACCCATTGATTTCCCATAAAATACACAACCAACTCCTACCATAACCATGTCCGAAACCACCACCCCACCCGCCGCCACCGAAACCCAGCCCGCCAAAAAGACCCGCACCCGCGGCCCCATCAATGCCAAGTACCTCGATGAAATCACCCTCGTCGGGAAACTCGTCCCCCAGGCCCGCCTCCCGGAAAACGTCGCCCTCCTTACCGCCCGCGCCTGCACACCCGCCGATGTCACCGAACTGGAAAATTCCGCCAGCGACCTGAACAAAGCCGCCCTTCTCGCCGTCGGCCGCACCGCCGCCCGCAAGCTCGATACCCAGGAAGAGCAGACCGCCCGCACCCGCCTCCTCGCCGCCATCCATCCCATCCGCACCGGTGCCAAGCGGTCCCACCGTGGCACCGGCAACGAAGCCGGTCGCGATGCCTATTTTGTGAACGAACCCACCGACGTCAGCCTTGAGCGCCTCCTCTTCATCGCGGACGCCCTCCTCCTCAAGCTCACCCCCCAGCCCGATCCCTCCGGCACCGGCACCGTCGCCGCCGAGGAAATCCTCAAAGGCGTCACCGCCGAAAACCTCACGGAACTCGCCGCCGCCCGCGATGCCTACATCGACAAGGACACCGCCCGCACCGCCACCGGCAACCAAGCCTCCGCCCACCGCCAGACCGCCGAGACTCTCTTCGCCCAGACCCGCGCCCAACGCATCGACCTCCAGCTCGCCGCCGACCAAGCCTGGCCCCACACGATTCCCGCCAACGCCGCCATCCGCCACACCTTCCTCATCCCCGAGGACAGACCGGCCCACGAATAAAGTAGTCCAGGACTTCAGTCCGTTCTTCCCGAAAAACCACCCAAAGCCCGACCGGAAATCACCCTCCGGCCGTGCTTTTCCCTGTCAGGAAGCTATGACCTACTCAAAGCCAAACATTTAATACGAGAATCGCGGGTAACTCCTGACTTGCCAATCGGGGGAAGATGCGCAGCATCCTAACGAAGCAAGGAAATCCTCATCACGCCATGAATCAACCTTCCCCCTACTACCTCCGCACCCTCCAAGCCTCGAACATCGGGAACTCCACCATCGACGTCAAAAAAGAAACCCGCGGCGTCATGGGAGCAGCCACCGAGCCCAAAACCTTCACCGCCGAGGAAAAGAACACCTGCGGCATCGGCGCCATGCTAAACGGCGGGACCTGCGAGGCCTGCCAGTAAGCAGCAAATTACCCGATCACATCTAACTTTATGATAGCCATGGGAGAAATTTTCCATCATAGCTACTCGAGTAAGAGTCCAATTTACACGGACTGAGCCAGCACCGCCCGCGACACCCCAACCTCCCCGAAAAAAACCAATATGGCTACCACCGTTTCTCTGATCAACATGAAAGGAGGCGTAGGAAAATCTACGCTCACCGTAAATTTGGCATGGCACTTTGCCGGATACTCCCTAGCTTGGGCAAAAAAGGTATTGGTCATTGACCTTGATCCTCAGTTTAACGCAAGCCAATATCTGCTTGGGGTTAAAGGATACGAGAAGATTCTTAACGATGGAAAACCAATGGTTTGGGATATTTTTGAACAGTTTACCCAAGTGCCGGGCAAGACCAGAAAGCCCTTAAAAATCGAGGAGGTTATTCGCCCTATCAAAAGTTGGTCCGATGGTGCTCGGATCGACCTAATACCGTCTTCCTTGGAATTGGCCTTCTCTCTACGGAATCCGGGGCAGAAAGATCGGCTGCTTGAGCTGGCATTGAGACCAGTTAAAGATAATTATGATCTTATTCTAATCGACTGCCCACCAACCGATTCGGTCTTCACAACCGCAGCCTACCTCTCCAGCAACTTCGTTGTTGTTCCTGTGAAACCAGAATACCTTTCTTCAATCGGCTTGCCGCTGCTGGTCAATTCGATGAACACATTTGCCAACGAATATCCCGACAACCAACTAGATCTAGCCGGTGTCATTTTCAACGGCACTAGCGGCTACTCTCCTGAGGAAAATCTCTCGAAGAAAGATGTCACCACTATTTCGAATAAAAATGGATGGTACATCTTCAAAAATGAAGTTCCTTTCTCTCGGTCCTTTCCAAAAGGAGCCAGAGAAGGAGAACCACTGTTTAGAACATCCTATAGAAGGAGTAAAAAAGCGGGCCAATTTGCAGCAGTTGCGGAAGAGTTTGCTAAACAAGTGGGACTTTGATGAATAATAAAGATAGGTTATTACGAGACTTGCTGGGCCTGTATTCAAAGTATGGCTCCGCTTCATTTTCCGAATTAGCAAAGCAATTCCGCGATCCTCAATTCGTCAAAGATGCTACAGACCTGCTTGAGAGTATGGTTGATGCGCTACCAAAAAAAAGAAAGCCTCTTCGACCAAGCAAAGGTACAACCCTTAGTCAGCGTGGAGACTTCATCACAACATTAGCAAAAGGCGATAGCGAGCTAGCCCACCTTTTAGAAAAAATCTCACGGCATTTCAACGGCTCCCAGTTTCGCTCAATTGCCGATATTGAAACATTCGCAGAAAAATTTGATATCACGTTACCTAAAGCTACATCGCTGAAAACAGCGAAGACCGTTGTTCTTACCCACCTCAAGGATTTGCCCCTAGATCAATTAGAGAAAGTCCACACACTTCTTGAGCATCGTTCTGTACCCTCCGATCAATCTACTCTAGAAGGATGGAGCGACATTATCCTCCGCAAAAAGGAAGAATGATTGCATATTTCTACTAACAAAACTCCACCCCCCCAATAAAGTGCCCGAGACAATCAACATTGGTCTTATCGCCAACGAAGTATCAAGGCGGATATTTAGCACCTTCGGATGGGATCTAGCTGGATCCTTCGACACCAATTACTCGTGCATTAATGGTGACGAGCACGAGCTTGAGACCCACCCCTATGACTGTGTTTTCTGCTACCCAGACGCCAGACTGAAAAAGACGATATATCTCTTAACCGATCTAAAAAGTTACAGTTCATCGAGCTTGGGATCCCGTTCTTTCAGGAACATCCTACAGTCCTTGGCGAAAGCCGTCGAGTGCGCGCGAATAAGCAATGACTGGAAGAAAGAAGTTGGAATAGCGGACGACTCTGCATGCGAGATTCATGGCATGCTCTTCGTGTATAATCACGATCACGACTACGACAAGAACTTCAAGAAACATCTGCAAAGCATATCGAATGTGGAACTCGACCTGCCAGAAGATGCGGTAATTTTTGTCTTCGGACCGAACGACATCAATTTTCTAGAAAATATAACTCATGATCGCCAGCGTTTGGCAACGGAGTATCGCCTTGGTGATACCGGACACTTCAAGTTCTTTTATCCCAAAAAAGTATTGAAGCCCATCCCTGAAATCAGCCTGGATCGCCTGCCTGCAGAACTTCTGCTTTCCCCGTTCATCATAATGTCGTATGACCAACCTCATTTCGATAATAAGGGCCACGCCAAAGGTTACGTAGTTTACTACAAAGGCACAGGAAACTCGGTTGAAGAGTTTCATTATCTGCTTAACTATCTGCTGACGCAACGCCTGCTGTCGTCTGATCATAAAATAAGCGTTCGCGCTCCTTATTTGTGCGATAAAGCTGAATTGAATCTGGCAACGGCAAAAGAAAATATCGTCAGCCAGTATCACGACATGCGAGAATTCAAAAAGCGCCTGGATGAGATCGAACTACAAAGTATGCCACGCACCGTTCAAGTTTACTCTCAGGATAAAGTAGGCTTGGATCGGAAGAACAGAAAAAGCCAATGAAACGACTTCAAGTATCTCCCGGATATTGTCCTGACGACAAAGACGTCTTTGACTTTTTTGAAGCCACCCATCCATCGAAAGATAATGTTAAGCATTTCTTGGCCTCATGTGGGATAATGGTTTCTTCCAGAGCCTCTTCAAAGACTCGGAACCGAATTGCTGCCGATGCGGATTTAGATTGGGAAAGATATTGCGCGCTAGCTGATGCAATTCCCGAACGAACCTCAAGAGCCAAATGGACCGACGTCTCGTATTTGGTATCCACTAAAGCTGCCGATGTCCGAGATGTTGTGGAACAACTGAAAAAGGAATTGACTGATAGCTATCTAATCGATGGTACGGGCAACAAACTTTCAATTGTGGTAAACCATGTTGTTCCTGACTTCTCGCAAACGCGCATGCTTCAACCCGTCCCGAAACGGGCTGAAATTGAAATTCAGACCACAAAAGAAGGCATCCAAGTCCGGAGATCTGTAGACCCCAAAGCCAAAGAAATCTCCGAGAAACTAGAGTTACTCATCGAGAGCAAGTTCAAAGACACCCCTCAAGGCATCGAAAAGCGATTCATAAATTTGAAGGATCTAAAAACACCAGAATCGAGAGTGCAGTTTTTCTTCGACATCATGGACAACCTCGAAGGCATGGATTACGAAGACATGTGGGGCGTAGTAGTTTCGAGGTTTGACCAAAAGCTAACGGCTGAGGAGGAAAAGAAGAAGTTCGGAAAGGAGAATAAAGCTTTCAAAAGCTTTATTAGAAAAGCCGATTTCAGCGGAGAAGGTCTACGCTCCAATCCTCAAATCAGCAGTTTCCTAAAAGAAGGCTTTTTCGTCAGCGCCTGCACATTGATTGCTGAAACCGACAATCCAGAGTTGGGGAAAGTCGTTTTTCGCTGTGGCTTCACGGATGAGTCTGACGACCAGATTTTCGAATATAAAATAGTTTCTGTCCAACCGCTTGATGGAGAGTCCCCAGGGAAGACCCGCCCTCCTAAACCCCACGAACAATCAATCATTTCAACTTGGATAAACTCTACAGCACTAAAATCGATTAAATCTAACGCTGTCGAAACATGAACCTTCGATTTATCGGCTATAACGGACCGGTCCCAGAAACCTCAAAAGGGTTGGCGGAATTGATGAGCCAAAGACGGTATACAAAGAAGGCCAAAAGCGGTTTCTATCTAGAGTCTTCAAGCTCTTCAGAATTGCGCGGCCGGTTCATAAGAAGAGTTGAGCGAAATCGCAAAATAGAGGACCCAGTGGCAGGAGACGCATCTTTCACTGAAATATACTTCGAAAGCACGAGGTTTATATTTTATCTGGATTCTAAAACAATCTGCTTAGTCGATTCCCCCAGATCCTCACGTTTTTTCACGGGCGCTTTAGAAGCCACTTTTGGTAGAGGTTTCATCCTTGAATCATTGCACCTCGACGTTGCAACTGCAGTAGATTTCTTCTCCACTAGTTTTAAGATAACCGTCAGACAGGTAGACATCAGGAATTCAGTCATCGCAGCAGGAGTTGAGGCCACCATCATTGCTAGAGGGGTAAAGGGCGTTATGGACGCCATCAATAAGTTGAATTCTCGTAAGGGAGGAAATATTGCCAAAGTTAAGTTGGAAATTTTGAGTGATTCAAAACCTCATTGCTTGATTATTCACAAGGGAATGCGCTTCATTTTTGATGATGGTTCTCAGGAATTTTTAGTCTCTCAGATTGTGGAGATTGTGTCAAAGACCCGTTAAGTGAATGGGATCAATCGCCGGAGTACCCCCAACTAACTGACATGCATTTTTCACTTCAATCCCATCCTCAACTCCAAGATTGACACCAAAACCTAAAACTCGACGGGGCAGTCCCAAAAAACTGACATTTCTCCGCGCCGAAACCTGGCACGGGTCACGTTTCACCAACTTCCTCAATAACAAGCGACCCGCTATGCTCTCCGAACTCGATCTCCTCCTCGACGTTACCCGACGGCTGCGGGATCACCATGACAGGATGACATGCCTTCTGTCGTATCATCACTGCCAAAAATATACTTGGCAAAGCGGCCGGGAAAGTTACTCTCACGGTAAATGAATGTAAGTGGCAAAGGCGGAAACTGCGACCACCTCACGGCTGTTTCTGGCCAAATTTCTTCTCTGGTCACTGTTCACTCGGCCCTTTTTCACTTCGTTCATTCCCCTCTCCCCGCCCTGCGTTTCGACCTACGGCTATTTTAGGACCCTCTCGCCAGAAGCAAAATCTCAACATTTTTTCTAATAATTAACCATTCACTCTATGTACGAAATTCCCCCTTCCGAATTCGATCGACTCTTGTGGATCAAAAATGGTGATCTGTTCAGCAACGTTGAAGTCGTCAACATTGAAATGATCAATGGCGGATCCTATAAGCTGGAGGTCGTATCTCCCGATGATCTTGTTATTAGCACAGGCGTAGCCCCAGGGCGCGAACCAGGATGGTTCTATTTCGAATTTCTTCGCAATATGAATCCTCCGGTGACCAGCCCTGGACCCTACAAATTGAGGCTTGTAAATAATTCTGACGGGAAAAGATATGTCAAAAAGGGCCGGGTCATTCCATAATCAAACTATCAAAAAACAACGATCATGCACCCATTTTCAACACTCTCTTTACCAAGGTTGCCCAAAACGGGGTTGATCAATGTAGCTAGTAATGACGATTTCACGCTTCGCTCCATAGGGGAATCGATTGACTCGGTCACCATGCTCAAGAGGGCAGCTGCGCTGAAGACTCCAGTGGTCGAGATCCGCAAGCATGTCACCCAGACGTGGTCGGTGCAGATTATCCGAACTTCAAGACAACTCCTTAATGCTCTCGGCTATTCGCTTTCCGCTAGTTTTTCCAACGGAGCTTTCTCCGCATCGGCAAAATTTCGGAAGTATCAAAGCCTCCAGTTGAACAACAGCTCCGTGTATGTTGTAGCAGTGGCTCAGTTGATGAACCACGCGGAAACCATCAAAGGAGATACCGAACTACGCTCGGATGTACGTGCGCTACTCCGGCCACCGAACTGTAACTCGGACAAATTCTATGAACGCCACGGCGATTCTTATATTTCCGCAATGCTTTACGGAATAGAGTTTTCTACACTGCTGGAAATCAAGACCAGTTCTTACGATTCTGCCAATTCGATCGAAGCATCGCTTAGGCTCAGCAGTGTGATCGGTGGTGTCTCGGGAAGTGTCAATGACGCTAAGACAGAATTGGAAAAATACTCAATGAGTGCCGTGACCAACCACATCACCGGCTCAAAAAAGAATGGCCTCAACCTTGACGTGGAAAAAACTTGGACCTTGCTGGATTCGATTTTCGAAGAATATCGCACGGGCGCACCGGATGCCGCGATCGTTTTGTGCGAATTGACCTCCGCGGACGTGGCGCAGAACTGGCCCTCTGACAGGGCATCCCCACAAACGGAATATGCCAGAAAAACTCTTGATTCACTGTCCCAACTGGCGGATTCGATCGATCTAGACTATACGACCCTGAGTGAGATTTCGGATAACTCACCGACATACCATAATCTCGATTCAGCGAAACTAACGACTAGGATCGAATTGAATAGGAGACTCCATGCAGCCGTGACATCAGCACAGCTTGCCGTTCTCAATTCTCCTGTGGGAGACGATCAGATTGCTAGGATGGAGGCATTCAAAACCCTTTCGGAAGAATTTGTCGCGAGGGAACCCTTACAGGTCTTTAACAGCGTGACGGTCACCCATCGAGTGAATAAATTTGGATCATGGACACTGCTGAAGGGAGATCAAAATGTTAACTCCGGATCGACGGTCTGCTATTCCCTCCATACTAATTTTTTCCCGGACACGGCTTCTAAGAAGATGTTTTTAAAATATGATTTTAATGTTGAAGAACGTCTCGGGGATCACACAAAAATCGGTGGTAGCGTCACAGATCCCGTTTACTCCCTGCCGGACGGGTGGGATTACGTCCAGAATCAGAAGGAATCTGAAGAGATCGTGGAGTGCTCGCGAGACAAAATGAGAGAAAGAATCCACAAGGATTCGACTCATTTGAAAAACATTCGTTTCGTGGTGGACACAGATGATAAAGAAGATCTGGCCAAAGTCGGCGTAGAATTCGTCTATGTATCTTCCCCTGTTATCATCGGAAAGACAGTATGAATCGGATCGAAGGGGTCGTCGAAGGGGTCAGTCCCGACTAACAATCATTGCTGCTTTGCGGTCTGTCCCAAATAACAGACATTGTGCCGTGGGGGCCGAAGATAACCGGCATGTGCGATCAATGCGGTGATTTTCGCAATCAACGGAGGCAATTCGATCCAATTGCGGAGGAGCAGACTGCGTGCATTTTCGATGGCGCTAGAAGGATTGATGCGCTTCAGCGCTTGCCTCCAATTCGGGAAGAGGTTTTTTGGCAGCAGACATGATCCGGGCAGTCGAAGCCGTGGTTGGGCGGCTTAACCGTTTGAAAAGCGACTCGCCTTTTCCCGGATGCCTCCCATACTTCCTCCATGACGGTCATCGAATCCATCGTCCGCGATCTCAACGGGATGCCCATGCGCAAGCTGGTGGAAGTGGCCCGCTATGTCCATCGCTTGAGCGAAACCGCAGAACGTGACCGCTCCGAAGTTCTCCGGGATACCCACGGCTACCTGTCTGATGAAGACGGGCTTGTCTTTGAACAGGCCTTGGAAAACTCCCGCCGCATCGAAGCCCATGGCTGATCGTTCCCAAGGGATCCTGCTCGATTCCAGCGCCATCATCGCCCATTTCCGGGGCAAGCTGGATCTTTTCCAGCTCGTTTCCCCAGGCGAACCGCTTTTCATGCCGCTGGTCGCTCTGGGGGAATTACTGAAGGGCGCATTCAAATCGGCCGATCCCGCGAAGCACCTCGGCAAGATTACCGCGCTATTAAAAGTAGTCGCCGTTCTCAACCCTGATAGTGCTACCGCCGAACATTACGCGCGGGCATCCGTAGCATTGGAAGCCAAAGGACAATCCATCCCGGAGAATGACTTGTGGATCGCGGCAGTAGCCCTTGAGCTGGACATGCCCTTGGCCACGCGCGACGCCCATTTCGACAGGATCGACGGACTCGCGGTCATCCAATGGTGAACGGTTGGCATTTCGAACCTGCCGGTTGATTGGATTCTTCTGTGCCGCAATTGGCGCTTGGATGCTGGGTTTGAGCCGTTCAATCTCCCGCGCCGGACACGCGGGCGGCAGGATTTTAGACGAGTACCGGACCGCACGCCGCTGAATCCGCGAGGTGCCGCGCACCCCGATCCTTTCCGAAAAAAACGACTCCGAATCATGACCATCGAAACGCAGAACAATCCCGCAGACACCGAGGCGCTCGTGCGCGAGGCCTCGCACTGGATCCATCCTCTCCGCAGCGAAATCGGGCGCTATCTCATCGGCCAGAGCGACCTGGTGGACCGCCTGCTGATTTCCCTGATGGTGAAGGGCCACATCCTGCTGGAAGGCGTGCCCGGACTGGCGAAGACACTGGCGTTGAAAACCCTGGCCTCGCTGGTGAACGCGAAGTTCAACCGCATCCAGTTCACGCCGGACATGCTGCCCGCCGACATCGTGGGCACCGAAATCTACGATCCCCGCGAGGCGCGGTTCCGGGTGAAACACGGCCCGGTTTTCGCGAACTTCATCCTCGCCGACGAAATCAACCGCGCGCCCGCCAAGGTGCAGAGCGCGCTGCTCGAAGCGATGCAGGAAAAGCAGGTGACCATCGGCGAGGAAACCTTCGCGCTGCCGTCGCCGTTTTTCGTGCTCGCCACCCAGAACCCGCTCGAACAGGAAGGCACCTATCCGCTGCCGGAAGCCCAGCTCGACCGCTTCATGATGAAGGTGATCATGGACTATCCGACCGAGGACGAGGAAATGCGCGTGCTCGATCTGGCAGGCACCACCGAGGACATGCCATCGCCGCAGCCGATCGTCAGCCTCGAAGCGATCCAACAGGCGCGCACCGTCGTCAACGGCCTCTATCTCGATGAAAAGGTGAAGCGCTACATCGTCCGCCTCGTCCACGCCACCCGCCGTCCGGACGAATACGGCGTGCACATCGCGCCGCTCATCCGCGTCGGTGCCTCGCCGCGCGCCACCATCAACCTCGCCCTCACCAGCCGCGCCCACGCCTTCCTCAACGGCCGCGCCTACGTCACCCCGCACGATGTGAAGAGCGTGGCCATGGACGTCCTCCGCCACCGCGTGACCGTCACCTACGAAGCCGAAGCGGAAGGCCTGAACAGCGAGCAGATCATCTCGCGCATTCTGGACGAGCTGCCGGTGCCTTGAAGAAGTTGATGGTTGAGAGTTGATGGTTGATGGAAAGAAAAAGAACTCCTCCGCCGCCGCAGGATTCATTCATTCGCTCATCTCTTCCTCTTCACCATCAACAATCAACCATCCACTATCAACCTCTTCTAAATGACTCCCCACAAGCCCAGCACTCCGATCAGCGTGGCCGACGAGGCCCGCGCGGCGGAAATCCTCGGCCGCGTCCGGCGGATGGAAGTCCGCACGAACCGGCTGGTGGATGATTCGCTGGCAGGCCGCTACGCCAGTGTTTTCAAAGGCCGCGGCATGGATTTCGACCGGGTGCGGAATTACGTGCCGGGCGATGACGTGCGGACGATCGACTGGAATGTCACCGCCCGCACCGGCGATCCGCATGTGAAGCTTTTCACCGAAGAACGCGAGCTGACGATCCTGCTGATGATCGACGTCAGCGCGTCGTCGGATTTCGGCTCGGTGGTGGATTCAAAACGTGAACTCGCCGCTGAAGCCGCAGGAGTGTTAGCGGCCTCCGCGATCCGCAACCGCGACAAGGTCGGGCTGATTCTTTTCAGCGATACGGTGGAACTCTACATCCCGCCGGGCAAGGGCCGCATGCACATCATGCGGCTGATCCGCGAGACCTTGTTCTTCCAACCGGAGCGCTCCGGCACGGACATCGCGCGGGCGCTGGATTTCGCCAACCAGGTGATCCACCGGAAGGCGGTGATTTTCCTAGTCTCCGATTTCTGCCTCGGCGCGCCCTTCGACGAGCGCCTCGCGAAACTCCGCAACAAGCTCCAGGTGACCAACCGCCGCCATGACGTGATCGCTGTTTCCGTGACGGATCCGCGTGAGGAATCGCTGCCGGACGTCGGCCGCATCCGCGTGCAGGACGCGGAGACCGGGCAGGTGGTGGAGCTGGACACCGGCAGCAAAAAAGTGCGCGAGGCCTACGAAAAACAATCGCGCGCCCGCCGCGAACTCACCGCCGCTAAGATCCGCTCGCTGGGCGTGAATCTGTTGGAATTCGTCAACGGCGAGAACTGGATGCCGGAACTGATGGCGTTCTTCAGGTCCCGCCGCCAGCGTTCGGGCTGAAATTTTCTGATCCATGTTTGATTCTGTGTTCATCTCCGGCTTCCGGAAATCGCGTCGTCTCCTCGCCCACGCGGCGGTTTTCTGCTGCCTGCTCTCCGCTCTATCAGCGCAAACGCCCGAGACCGAGGACATCCGCGGTCCGCGTGGTGTGGTGGAAATCCCCGTTCCGAAAAAAACACCGGTCGCGATCTGGTGGGGCATCGGCGGCGGTCTTATCGCAGTGGCTGCCGTCTGGCTGCTGATGAAAAAACTCGAAGGCGCGAAGAAGCGGAAAAGCCCGCCGGCACTCGCCCTCGCATCGCTCACCGAACTCGCCGCCACCCGGGAAGCTCTTGCTGCCGAAGCCTTCGCCTATCAGGCGGCAAAAACCGTGCGTCAATACATCTCCGAGCAGTTCGGACTCGCCGCACCGCGCCGGACGACCGAGGAATTTCTCCATGATCTGGCGAAGGATGAAAGCTCGCCGCTCGTCAGCGAGAACGACCACCTGCGCCTGTTCTTGAAATCCTGTGACCTCGCGAAATTCGCCGGAACCAACCTCAGCATGGGCCAGCGCGACGAGCTGCTGAGTGCCGCGCGCGGTTTCATCGAGATGACTTCCGCCCCCGTGATCAAACCGAAAGGAGGTGCGGCATGAACGGTGATTTCCAGTTCCTTCATCCGGAATTCCTGTTTCTGTTATTGCTGCTGCCGGTCCTCGCGATCTGGAAAGCACGCTGGGGCCAGCCGGTCGCCGTGAAGATTCCCAGCACCGGCGACGCGGAAAGCATCGGTGCCAAGCCGCGCTCGAAAATCGGTGGCTTCATGCTGATGCTCGGATTGCTCGGACTCGCGCTGCTGATCACCGCATTCGCCAGGCCGCGGCTGGGCAAGGGTTCATCGGAAATCGAGTCGAGCGGTATCGACATCGTCCTCACCTTGGACGTTTCCGGCTCGATGGAAGCGCTCGATTTCAAACTGGAAGGCAAACCCGCGAACCGGATCGAAGTCGTGAAGAACGTTGTCGATAAATTTGTCGGACAGCGGCCTAACGACAAGCTCGGCATGGTGGCCTTTGCCGGCCGGCCTTATCTGGTCAGCCCGCTGACGATGGATCACGACTGGCTGGCGAAACGCCTGAAGGAGGTGAAGCTCCATCAGATCGAGGACGGCACGGCGATCGGCTCTGCCATCGCCTCATCCGTCGACCACCTTCGGGATTCGCAGGCGAAGTCGCGGATCATCATCATGCTGACCGACGGTGTGAACAACGCGGGAGCCGCGAACCCGCTCACCGCGGCGGAAGCGGCAAAGGCGCTGGGCATCAAGATTTACACCATCGGCGCGGGAACGCAGGGCGAGGCACCTTTCCCGGGACAAGACATGTTCGGCCAAAGACAGATGCAGATGGTGAAGGTGGAGATCGACGACAAGATGTTGACTGAAATCGCGAATGCCACCGGCGGGCAGTATTTCCGCGCCACCGATACGGACTCGCTCGCCCACATTTACGAAGAGATCAACAAGCTCGAAACCACCACGCGCAAGCTCAAGAAATACCAGCAATACGAGGAACTCTATCTGTGGTTCCTCGTTCCCGGCCTGCTGGTCCTGCTGTTGGAACTCGTCCTCAGCCAAACCCGTTTCCGGCGTCTGCCATGAACCCGAAAATCCAACAAACTCTCGAAAGCAACTCCCTGCATTTCGCCCAGCCGCTGTGGATCGCAGTGGGTGTCGTCGTTTGCGCGGCCCTCGTGGTGTTGTTCATCCGCTTCGACAAACGCCGTGAATCGGATCTGGCGAAACTGATCCATCCACGTTTCCGCCAGCGGCTGACGGAAGGTTTCTCGCCCACGCTGCGGAATCTGAAACGCGTGCTCTGGCTGCTCGCGATCCTGCTCGTTTTCACCGCCATCGCACGACCGCAGAAGGGCTACGAATGGCACGAGGTGAAGCGCAAGGGGATCGACATCCTGTTTGCGTTGGACACATCGCGCAGCATGCTGGCGGAGGATCTGACTCCTAACCGGCTCGAACGCGCGCGGCTGGGTATCATCGATTTCGTCGCACGGCTGGAAGGTGACCGGGTGGGGCTGATTCCATTCGCGGGAAGCGCGTTCGCACTTTGCCCGCTGACGTTGGACTACGACGCGTTCCGTGAATCGCTGAACGTGCTCGATACCGATCTGATCCCGCGGCAAGGCACCGATCTTGGCAGCGCGATCAAGGAAGCGGAGCGCCTTTTCGACGAGAACGGAAACAACCACCGCGTGCTGATCCTGATCACCGACGGCGAGGATCTCGAAGGCTCGGTGATCGACGCGGCGAAGGCGGCGGCGAAGAAGGGGATGGCGATTTATACGGTCGGTGTCGGCAGTCCGGAAGGCGCGACGATTCCGATCCGGCTCCGCAACGGGCGGACGGATGTGGTGCGCGATGAAAACGGCAAGGAAGTGCGGACGACACTGGATGAATCGACGTTGAAAAAAATCGCGGAAGCCACCGAAGGACTCTACGTCCCGCTCGGCCGCGGTGCGGAGGGGCTGGACCGGATCTATCAGGAGAGGCTGCGGCTGGTGCCGAAGAGCGAGCTGAACCAGCGGATGGAACGCATCCCGCTGGAACGTTTCGAGTGGCCGCTGGGCGCGGCGATCGCACTGCTGGTGCTTGAGTTTTTCGTCTCCGACCGCCGTCGTGGAAAAAAAGCGCGCCCGCTGCCCTCGGCGGCGCGGCGGGTGAAAATCACTCCGCAGACGACGGCGGCGATCGCGCTGGGATTCATTTTCGCAGGTGCCTCCGAGTCCCAGGCGGCGGAGTCCCAGGACATGCGGAAGATTTACAACGAAGGCACCGAGGCATACGGCAAGGGTGATTTTCCGAAAGCGGCTGAATCCTTGCGGGCGTCGCTGAAGACCCCGGATCTGTCGCTCCAGCAGCGGTCGTATTACAATTTGGGAAACACGCTTTATCGAACCGGGCAGGGGACCTTGGAGAAAGATCCCGAGGCGACGATCAAGACGTGGGAGGAGTCGGTCAAAGCCTATCAGGACGCACTGTCGCTGAACGCATCCGACGCGGATGCCGCTTACAACAAGGCACTCGTGGAGAAGAAACTCGAGGAGCTCAAGAAGCAGCAGAAGAAGGACGATAAAAAAGACGATAAGGACAAGAAAGACGACAAGGATCAGAAGGATCAGAAGGATCAGAAGGACCAGAAGGACCAGAAGGACCAGAAGGACCAGAAGGACCAGAAGGACCAGAAGGACCAGAAGGACCAGAAGGACAGCAAGGATTCAAAAGACGGCAAAGATTCCAAGGACGGAAAAGATTCCAAGGATGGGAAGGACTCCCAGGATCAGAAAGATGGCAAGGACGGTCAGCCGAAGGATGAGAAGAAGCCTGAGGATGGCAAGGAGCAGTCCAAGGATGGAAAAGACGGCAAGGACCCGAAGGATGCCAAGGACGGCAAACAGGAGCAGAAGCCTGGTGAACAGAAGGATGGTGAAAAGAAGGACGGGAAACAGGAACAGGCGCAGATGAGCAACGAGCGTCCGCAGAAAACCGAGATGACTCCGGAGGAAGCGCGGCAGTTGTTGGAGATGCTCCGCAGTGACGAGACTCATGTGGTGCCAATTCCCCAGCAGCCGCGTTCGCGTTTCCTCACTCCCGACAATTCGACGAAAGGAAAAACATGGTAACGTCGTGTGAAATTCAACGTGATGGACAGCGTGCGCGCACGTGGTTGCGGCGTCTCGCAGCAACGACCTGCTTTGCATGCGGAGCTTGGAGATACGCTGCGGCGGGACGCCACAACCACGTTCAGAGTTCTATCCGCCATTTCGGACGTTACGCGAAAGTAGCTCCGTTTCATTTGACGAAAGGTTTTTCTCAGAGGCTTTCTGAAAAACACGCTATGGCAGGGATCGACCTCCGGGCGGTCCGAGCGAATGGGAAGCGCACGTCCGCCCATGGGTCGATTTCCAAGCTGTTTATGGGCATCTGCGTTCACCTCGCATTCGCCGGACCGTTGCGGAGAACGGTCCCTGCCATTTTTCAGACGGCCTCTCAACTCATCGCCGTGGCTTTCCTGACTGTTTTCGCGCTGGCCGGCATCACCTTTGCAGCGGACGTGGAGGCGACGCTCGACCGTGACTCAGTGGCCGTGGGTAAAGGCGCAATGCTGTCCGTGCGGGTATCAGGGAGCCGGACGGGACAGCCTGAGATGCCCGTTGTGGACAAGCTCATCATCGAACCTCGCGGACGCAGCCAGAATATCCAGATCGTCAACGGCGTCACGACAGCCTCCCTGGTCTACAACTACGCTGTCGGCTCGGAAACTCCCGGGGAGTATCAGATTCCTTCGTTCGAGGTGACAGTCGATGGCGCAAAGCTGAGCACGCAGCCGCTGAAGCTCAAAGTGCTGGCGGATGCCGCATCGCAGCCGCCGGCGGGCATGCAGGGCCAGCCGACCAATCCGTCGGCGGGGCAGAACAACACGGCCGGCGAGGATCAGTTCGGATTTCTAACGGTCGAGCCCGCTTCCAGCGACCGTAAATACGTCTATGTCGGAGAGATCGCCCCCGTCCGCATCCGGGCGTGGCTGCCTGCGGATTCGCGGGCGCAGATCCGTAGCGGCATCCAGCCGGAAGGTAAGGCATTCACCCTGCACAACGTGAGCGGGGAACCGCAGCAGACGCAGGAGGTCAAGGATGGCAAGAGATGGCTGGTGGTCACCTGGTATGGTGCCATTTCCGCGACGAAGGCGGGGACCTATCCGGCGTCACTGTCACTCCAGGCGACCGTGGCGGTCAGGGATGAATCCGCGCCAAAACCGAGACGGAGAACGGGCGGACCGTTCGATGATCCGTTTTTCGACGATGCGTTCGACCGGATGAACACGCGCTACATCGAGAAGGACGTCACGCTCACCTCGCGCGATCAGGAAATCGAAGTCCGCCCGCTGCCGGTTGAAGGAAAGCCGGAGGGTTTCAGCGGCGCGGTCGGTCAGTTCAAGCTGGATTCCTCCAGCATCCCGTCCGAGTGGCACACGGGCGATCCGCAGCAGATCACGACTCAGGTGAGTGGTGCCGGAAATTTCGCACTGGTGGATGCTCCCGATCTAACGCCATCCGCGAATTGGAAGAGCTACAAGGGCAAGAACGAGTTCACGTCCGGTGATGTGGCGTCGTTTTCCGGCAGCAAGAAATTCCAGTTCAATGCCGTGCCGCGCAAGGGCGGGGACCAGGAGGTGGGCCTCACGTTCAGTTATTTCGATCCCACCGATGCGAAATACAAGACGCTGACCTCTCCGCCGCAGAAGATCCGGGTGGCGGGCGAGGACCTGGTGGAGGAGAAAAAGGAAACGCCCGTGGAGCCGGAAAAAGCGCCGAAACCAGCGGACAACCTCGTCGGACAGAAATCCGCCAGTTCGCCGGTGGGTTCACTCACCGCGTTGGTCCATCGTCCGGCGTTCGTTTCCCTGCTGTCACTGGCGGGCGGACTTCTGATAGCAGGCCGGTTGATCGCACTTCTCCGCAAGCGCTTGGGCGACCCTCGCCGTCTTGCCAACGCGGCGATGGAAAAAGCCACCCGCGAGGCGCTCAAGGCTGCCGGGGAACGTGCTGCCGCTCACGATGTTTCCGGCTTTTTCGCCGCCGCGAGGCTGGCGATCCAGCAGCGTCTCGGCTCGCTCTGGAACCAACCGGCGCAGGCGATCACCTCCGCGGAAATCGCCGAGCGCATTCCCGTGGACTCGCCGGTCGCCGAGTTTTTCCGCGAGGCGGATCTTCATGAATACGGCCGTCATGCCGCCGGCGAGATGTTCCCGCGCTGGCAGCAGTTGCTCGATCAGGCGCTCGCCTCACTCACTCCTTCCACCCGCTGAGATGAACGTGAAATTTTCCAGAATCCTCTTCGGTCTGTTGGCGATGGTGTCCTTCGCGACTGCCGCCGGCATTGACGAGGCTAACAAACTTTTCCAGTCCAGGGATTTCGCAGGAGCCGTCAGCGGCTATCAGAAAATCGCTGCTACTGAGGGACCGAGCGCGGCGGTTTTCTACAATCTCGGAAACAGCCACTACCGGCTCGGCCAGTATGGACCGGCGATCCTCGCCTACGAGCGGGCAAAACTGCTGGCTCCACGCGATCCGGATCTGCAGGCGAACCTGAATCTCGCACGCAAGGCCGCGACGGTTTTCGACAAGAGCGCGCTGGACCCACGGCTGGAGGCGGTGGTGGGCTACCTCAGCTTGAACGAATGGTCATGGCTGGTGGCGGGTGCGGCATTGTGGATCGGCGTCCTATCAGTAGTGGCGGGAGTGGTCCGGATTTCGAAGCCGGTGGCGCGCCGGCTCTCGCTGGGCAGCATCGTATTTTCAGGCATTCTAATCGCTGCGGGAACTACGGCGTTGGTCCTGCGCCGCGACGAGGCGGAGCGGGGAGTGATGCTTTCCAAGGACGCGGCCATCCGTCTCTCGCCGTTTGAAAAAGCGGATGCCGTTGGCACTCCCGGCGCGGGAAGAATCGTGCGGATGGGTGCGAAAAACGGTGGCTATTTCCATGTGGAGGTGCCGGGGACGGAACTGCGTGGCTGGGTTTCGGAAACGGACGTGGCAAGGATCGCGGAAAAGTAGGCATTCCAGCCTGCGGACATCGTGCTCCGGATTGCAGAGATTGACTTCCCGATGTGCGGAGATCGGCTTCCGGGCTACCGAGGCCTACTCTCCCGCCGTTGAGAATCACCCCCGAGGCCGTCACGGACCGAGAGCTCCTGTCGAGAATGCCTTCCGTGTTGTAAAGAATCACCTCCGGCAGTGTCGGGATGGCCTTCGCTTCCGCCGAGATTCACTGCCGCCGTCGCCAGCAGGCCTCGGCGCTGGTTCGGCGAGCGGTAGAGGGTTGGTTGGTACGCGAGTGGAGATTGCGAAACGGTGAAACTCCTCAAGGCCGTTGGCCTGAAGAGGTGGCCGAGGCTTGACTCCTATTCAAAGGAGAAGGGGATGGTTTTGTTCCGCCTTGGGTCTATCGGGAACATTTGATCCCTTTTTTGGGAAATTGCTTTTCAGCCACAGGCGCTCATAGAGTCGCCTCTACAGGATTCAAAACGTCGGCGCGGCGACCGTCGCGTTATGCCGCTCTTCGATGCGTCTGCGCAAAATACGGTCGGCGGTTTCGGTGTCCCTTTTGCAAGCGGGGCCTTGCGCCTGAAAGCTACAATCGCAAATGTTTCGCCCGTTGGTGGGCGGCGATGTTTTTTCAGACACCAATACTATTTGATACGACCGATGCGTCGTGGTGGCGAAATGCAAAACGAACCTCGGCCTATGAAGTTTTGCTCTGGAACAAATCCCCAGTAGCGGCTGTCCAAGCTGTTCGGTTGGTTGTCTCCCAAGACATAGTAATGCCCTTGTGGAACCGTCACATCAATGAAGCTTGTTTGCTTTTGTTTTCCCATGACGGGCCGCGGCTCCAGGTAGGTGATGTCTCCTGACTGGTTTCGCAGTGGCAGATGCTTCCCGTTGACGTAGAGCTTGCCGTCGGCAATTCGCATCCGGTCGCCGGGTAAGCCAGCTACACGCTTCACGTAGATGGATCCGCCAGCAAGTGATGGGATGCCGTCTGTTTTGAAAACAGCTAGATCCCCCCGTTGCGGCTTGCGGCTCAGGTAGGTGAAATTCTCCATCACGATCAGGTCGCCGCGCGAGATCGTGGGGGCCATCGCTGAGGTGGGGATGGAAAATGGCCGAACCAGGCCGCAGACCCGGAGGATGCACAGGATGACGCTCACAAGGATCATCAAGTAGACGAGTCCTTTGGTGACTTTGTCCAATATCCGAGATTTTGGAGGAGAGGGTAACTGCTCTATCGATGAGTCGTCTGGCATAATTTGCTAGGGAACGGGGGCGGGCAATCTTCGAGGGATTTCCAGTCTCAGTCGATGAGCGAGAGACGTTCCCTGGATGAATCTTTCAGTTAGCGACGATCGCAGACGCACCGCTACAGGTGGGTTAGAACGTCGGGGCGGCGACGGTGGCGTTATCGCGTTCCTCGATGCGGCGACGGAGGATGCGGTCGGCGGTTTCGGTGACCATTTCCTGGAGGAGGAGCCAGAGGTGGGAGCCTTCGCGGTAATCGGCGGGGGCGATGTGTTTGACGCGGCCGGCGTGGGTGGAGAGTTGGAAACATTTCCGGAAGGATTTGCCGGAGGCGTCCTCGGGGTTGTAAACGGCGATGCCCTGGCCGCCGCTTTTGGCCATGACGGTGAAGCAGGGGACGTCGGTAGGGCCGTCTCCGACATAGACCATGTTTTCAAACGGAATGGGCCGCTGGTCGGCGGGCATGTGGTCGTTCACGTCCTGATCGTAGCCGAGCATGCCTTTGTTGATGCGGAAGAGATACTGCGTCTTGGTGGTGTGGGAGATGACGCGCTTGGGGAAACTGATGCGGCCTTCGGAGTCCTCGCCGAATTCGCAGCCGAACATGGCTTTGACGAAGGGCTTGAGGCGGGAGCCGTCGAGCAGGGCCTTGAGGCCGGAGGAGATGATGTAGTGCTCCACCTTGATGCCGGCGAGTTCGTGCTCGGGGCGGAGTGCTGCCTTGGGCAGGGATTCGAAAAGCTCGGGCAGGCCGGGAAAGAAACGCAGGCCGCCGCCGAGTTCGGTGAGGCGCTTGTTGGTGACGTTGTCCATGCCGAGGTAGTCGAGCAGGCACTTCATGTAGGCGAGCTCGCCGTCCCATTTCTGGTCGTGGACGAGGGTGTTGCACTTTTTCCAGAACTGCGCGGGATCGATGCCGAACTCGGGGAAAAGCACGTCATCCTGCATGTAGCGCGGGCTGAGGGTCTGGTCGTAATCGTAAACCAGAGCGATGATGTTTTGCGGCGCTGCCATGATGGGGGGAAGGAAACCACCGTCAGGCGTCGGAACAAGGCGGAAATCCCGCAACGGCGAGATTCACGGCGCAGGGGCTGAGGGCAAACTCAGTGCGGGCGGGTCTTCAGGCGGATGTAGCGCTTTTTGCCGGGAGCGATCGGGACGTTGTCGCGGACCCGGAGGAGGTTCTCGTCATCGTTGAGGACGGTGGTGTGGTTTTTCCCGCTGAACCAATCAAGGAGGTTCGGGGAAACCTGGACCGTGCGGCTGACACCGTCCGGGATGGCGGGCTTGGCGACGGTGAGGACGAGGAATTTCTCACCGCCGATGACGGTGGTGGTGGTGACGGGCTGGGCGGCGGCTTTCGCAGCGCCGGGCATGAGGTCGGCCGGGGTGATGGCGGCGGAGCGGGCGACGAGCGTGTCCTCCGGCGCGGCGGCGGAGGAAGCGGCGGCATTTTTCACCTTGATGGTGACGGTGGCGATCTTGGATTTGGCGGTGCCGTCATTGACTCGGTAGGTGAAGGTGACATTGCCGGTGAAGTTTTTCTTCGGGCGGTAGGTGAGGTTCGGCGGGGTGCCGCTGAGGGTGCCGCTGGCCGGGGCCTTGACGATCTGGAAGGAGAGCGGGTTCAGGTTCGCGTCGCTGCCTTTCAGCTTGATGGCGACGGCCTTGTTTTTCTGGGTGGAAACGGCGAAGGCGGAGGAAACCGGCGGCGTGTTGGGCGGCGGACCTTGGAGGATGTTGATCTCGGCCACGTTGCAATCGGTGTAGCCGTCTGCGGGGCTGATGCTGACGAGGCGGATGAATTTCGCGCGGCGGGAAGTGAAGTTCACGCGCTTTTCCAGCGAGGAATCCGAGAAGGAACCAATGGCAGCGGCTTTGCCCCACTTCTTGCCGTTCATGCTGGTGTAGAACTGGTATCCTCCGATGTTTCCAACGACGATGTTGTCCTGGCGGGGAAGGTATTCGAAGCCGTTGACGTTGCGGACGGTGCCGAGGTTGATCTGGATCTGGTGGGGTGGCTTGGGCAGCTTGGCGGCGGTGAATTTCGTATGCCAGAAGGTGGAGGGATCGCCATCGAAGGAGCGGGTGGCGGCGTAGCCATTGGTTTCCTCGCTGTTGACGTATTCCAACTTCCAGCCGGTGCGGGGAATGACGGTGGTCGCGGGATCGAGCACCTGGATGGTAACGCTGGCGGGCTGCGGATCCGCCAGTCCGAAGGAATCGGTGGCGGTGAAAGTGACCCGGTAGGTTCCGGGAGTGTCGAAACGGACGCTGCCGGGGTTTTTCGCGGTGGAAGCCGGGATGCCGGAGCCGAAATTCCAGAGGTAGGTGACGGCGTTTCCGTTGGGGTCTGTCGCGTCGCCGGTGAAATCGATCGATTGGCCGGCGTAGATGGTGCCGCCGGTGGATGGCGAGCTGATCCAGCCATCGGGAGCCCGGTTCAGCAGGGTATTCGCCGGAGGAAGGGCGGTGTAGGCGATTTCTTGTGAGAGAGGTCCCTGCAAACCACCGACGCTGTAGGCGCAAACAGCGAAGTAATAGGTGGTCCCGGCCTGGAGTCCGGTGACGGAAGTCCGGGTGCGGAAGCCGGTGTTGACCTTGCTCGAGTAAACTCCGGAGGCCGTGCCGTAGCGGAGTTGATAGTGGCCGATATTGGTTTCAGCATTCGGGCTCCAGGCCAGAGTGACGTCCGGCGAAATGATTCCAAAAGCGTTGGTGAGGAGGAGCAGGGAGAACAATCCGCTGACGATGAGTGTTCTCAACGGCTCCAGACCCGCAAACGCCACGGAATCAATGGAAAGGGACTTCCGCCGCCCATCACCGATCACTTTGAGGGTGTCGCTATGGTGGGTGATTTGGCTTGTAAGTCCTTGCATTTCAAAGGTGACAGTAGGCGTTTGGGGTTTTCCGGTCGCAACAGGGGTCCGGCGGAAACCCATGAAGCGGTTGGCGGGCCAAGTGCCTTATTTGTGTATCCGAAGCAACCTTATTTTGCCTAACATCATATATTATGTGATATTTAAGAAATCCGTAGGAAGGGGATTGCCTTGTGAGGTATTGGATTGGGGCCTGACGGCGCGGTGGAACCGTGTTTTTTTATTTTTCCCGGCGGAAGTTTTAGATGCGGAGGAATCCTGACGGTGGGATCCGGGCTGAGAATCGCGCTTGCCGCAGGGGGGTGGTGTGTTGAATCTCCCGGCCTCCAGAGATGCGTTATCTTCACTATTACAAATACCTGCGTCCCGTCCGCTGGCAGTTCGCCCTCGGCGTTTTTGCGGGAGTGATCTACGCGCTGGCAAGCGGTGCGGGCATGCCGATGATGCTGAAAGTGGTTTTCCCGGTGATCTTCAAGGAGAGCGGCGGCAGTCACGAATGGTATTACGTCTGGATGCGCGAACGCCTGGGCGACCTGCCCCAGGAGCGGCTGGTGCTCATCACCTGCCTGTGGTTGCCGCTGGTTTTTGCGATCCGCTCGGTGGCGGATTTCGTGAACTCCTATTTCATCCAGTTCGCCGGGCAGCGGGTGCTGGAGGACATCCGCGTCGATTTGTTCGTCAAGCTGCAGAGGCTGCCGCTCTCGTTCTTCAAGAAAAACACATCGGGCGACCTGCTGGCCCGGCTGATGAGTGACACCGCGCTGCTGCGGCAGATGGTGGCGAACGTTTCCAGCGATCTGATCAAACAGCCCGTGACCTTGCTGGGCGCGCTGGGATATCTGGTTTACAACGCCTACACGAGTGACAGCTTTTTCATCGCGCTGATCGCGATCGTCACCGTGCCGGCCTGCGTGCTGGTCATCCGGTCCGCCGGCAACAAGCTGGCGAAGCGGGCCAAGGCGCTACAAAACCAAGGTGGCACGCTCACCGCCGCGCTTTCGGAAAGCCTGCAGGCGCCGTTGGAAATCCGCGCCTACAATCTGGAGGAGCGCCAGATTTCCCTCTTCAGAAAGCGGATCCATGAAATGTTCAGGCTGGGCATGAAGGTGGTGAAATACCGCCAGGCGATTTCCCCGGTGATCGAGACGGTGTCGGCCGTCGGATTCGCGATCGCGCTTTACCTCGGTGTGAGCAGAGGCATGAAACAGAGCGATTTCATGGCGATGGGTGCCGCGCTTTTCGTGGCCGTGGATGCGATCAAGAAACTCGGTATGGTCAACTCGCTGCTGCGGCAGGCGGGTGCGTCCATCGAGCGGATCGAACACATTTCCAACGAGCCTGACACGATTTCCGATCCGGTCGCTCCGAGGACGTTTTCCGCGCCGCAGGAGGCGATCCACTTTCACAACCTGTCGTTCGCGTATGGTGAGGAGCCGGTTTTGAAGGAAATTGCGCTGAACATCCCGGTCGGACAGGTGGTCGCCCTTGTCGGCCCGAGCGGTGCCGGGAAATCGACATTCGCGCATCTGATCCCGAGATTTTACGATCCTCAGTCCGGCGGAATCTTGTTTGACGGAGTCGACATCCGCGAGTTCCGGAAAAAAGACCTGCGCGGCGCGATCGCCGTGGTGCCGCAGATGCCGTCGCTTTTCCTTGGCACCATTGCTTCCAACATCCGCATCGGCCGCGAGAATGCGACGGATGAGGACGTTGTGGAGGCCGCCCGCCGCGCGCATGCCGATGAGTTCATCCGCACGTTGCCGCAGGGCTATGAGACGGAAGTCGGCGAGCGGGGCGATCTTCTATCCGGCGGCCAGCGCCAGCGGATCGCGATCGCCCGGGCATTCCTCAAGGACGCGCCGATCCTGATTCTCGACGAGGCCACCAGCGCGCTCGACTCCGAGAGCGAGGCGATGGTCCAACAGGCTCTGGCAGCTCTGGTCAAGGGCCGCACGACTTTCATCATCGCCCACCGCTTCAGCACGATCACCATCGCGGACCGCGTGCTGGTTTTCCAACAGGGCCGAATCGTGGCGGATGGAAACCACGCGACGCTCCGCGAATCCGACCCGACCTATCAGTCAATGATCGGCAGCCAGATGCTCGGAGCCGTCTGAGGGCTCCTGCGCGAGGAAGGATTTCTGACAGAGCTCGGCGTATTTCCCGCCTTCCGCCAGCAGCGTGGTGTGCGTGCCCTGCTCGATGACGCGGCCTTTTTCAAGGACGTAGATGCGGTCCGCGTTCTGAATGGTGGAAAGCCGGTGGGCGATCACGAAGGCGGTGCGGTTTTCCATCAGCCGGTCCAGCGCGTCCTGGATCTGGCGCTCGGTCTCGGAATCCACGGACGCGGTCGCCTCGTCCAACAGAAGGATCGGCGCGTTTTTCAGCAGCGCGCGGGCGATCGACAGCCGCTGTTTCTCGCCGCCTGATAGTTTCACGCCGCGCTCGCCGACGTTGGTGTCGAGTTCCTCCGGCAGGCCGCGGACGAAATGGTCGGCGTGCGCGGCGTCGAGCGCCTGCCAGAGTTCGGCGTCGGTGGCCTCGCGCTTCGCCAGCAGGAGGTTTTCCCGCACGGTGCCGTTGAAAAGGAAGGGTTCCTGGGTGACGTAGGCGAGGCGGTCGCGCAGCGAGGATTTCGCCAGCCCGCCGATGTCGGTGCCGTCGATGGTGATGATGCCCGAGGTCGCTTCATAAAATCTGGCTAACAGCGAGAGCACGGTGGTCTTGCCCGCGCCCGTCGAGCCGACCAGCGCGATCGTCTGCCCGGGCAGCGCGTCGAGCGTCACGCCGTGCAACGTCGGCTGGTCCTGATAGGCGAACGAGACGTTCTCGAAACGCACGTGCCCGGCGATTTTCTCCGGCAGCATTCCGCCGTGTGTGGAGTTCGCCTCTTCCTCGGAGTCAAGAATGTCGAACACGCGGTCCGCAGCGGCGCGGCCTGATAGGATCATCTGGTTGAGTGAGTTCAGGCGGTCGATTGGCTCGTAGAAAAGTGATAGGAATAAAAGGAACTTCGTGAAATCCCCCATGGTCAGCGTGTGCTTCATCACCGCTGCTCCGCCGAAAGCGAGGACCAGCACGTAGCCGGTCATCCGCAGGAACGACATGCCGGGCGAGTAAAACGCCCACCATTTCATCATCCGCAGCGAGGCGGTGCGCAGGGCGTCAGAAAAACTGTTGAAGCGCGCGTGCTCGGCGCTTTCCGCCGCATAGGCCTTGATCTGGCGGACGCCGGAGATGTTGTCGTGGAGCAGCGCGTTCAGATCGGACGCCGCATCGCGCTGGTTGCGGTAGCGGTCGCGGCCCTTCGTCGAGTAGATCCAGGCACCCAGCGCGAGGAACGGTACCGGCAGCGTGGCCCAGGCGGCGACCACCGGATTGAGGTAAAAAAGAAAAATCCCGATGCCGAGCACCTGCAATGCTGCGATCAGCCCCTGCTCCACGCCGTCGATGAGCACACGCTCCATGTTGGTCACGTCCTCGACGACGCGCGTCATGATGTCGCCGGTGCGCCGCGTGTCGAACCACTGCAGCGGCAGGCGCTGGATTTTCTGATAAAGGTCCGAGCGGATGTCGAAAATCACCTTCTGCTCGAAGATGTTGTTGATGAAGATCCGCAGCGAATTCAGGCCGTCTTTCGTAAGGAATCCAAGCAATGCCAAGCAAATCCAAAATGAAAACTCATGATGACGGGCCGGATTCGGAATAATTTTGTCGATCACATGGCCGGTTGCGTTCGGGAACACAAAAACCGCCAGCGTCATCCCCACGGCGCAGAAAAGTTGAGCCGTGGCTAGGCCGGGGTAGTGGCGGAGGTAGGAAAAGACGCGCAAGATCGACTTCATAGGGCGGGAGAGCGATGGTCTTGTGTGGGTGCTTTGTAAAGGCAAGCCCGTGAGAAGATGGAAACTCTGTGAAATTTGGGATTGCGGAGTGCAATCGGGACTTCCTAGTGTCTGCCCACACGGAATTCAAAGCTCACATTTTTTAAACCCATGGCAAACGTCTTCGGAATCCTCACTGCAATTGTACTGGCCCTCGCGGCATTCATTGCCACCAAAAACAAAGCGGCTTACGAATCGGAAATTACCGAGACGGCAAACCAGAAAAACATCCTGCAGAAAAGCCAGGCGCGTCTCAAGTCGGATGAGGCCACTCTCGCGGCTCTTCCCATCGAGCGCGCCGCCGTCGATGCCGAGGTGGTGAAGCTTCAGGAAACCGAAGCGGCCGAACAAGCCAGCAACACGAAGCTCAAGGCCGACTCGGAAGCGAAGACCGCCAAGGTTGCTTCCAACAAGCAGAAGCTCGACGACATCCGTGAGAAGACCCAGAAGACCGGCAACATCAACGAGCTCGCTTCCAAGCTGAAAACCCTCAACTCGGAGATTGAAGAACTCAGCCAGTCGGTCACCTCGACCGAAGCCAAGCTTGCCAACCTCACTACCCAAAACACGCAGACGGACGCCGAGATCAAGGCGTCCACTGACAAGTTCGGTTATTACAGCAGGGCTGAATCCCTTCCTTCGCTCAAAACCCGCATCCGCTCGATCTATCCGAACTGGGGCTTTGTCACTCTGGCTTCCGGCAACGGTTCGGGCGTCGTGACCAACTCCACCCTCGACGTGGTGCGTGACGGTCAGACAATCGCCAAGCTCATGGTCACCGCAGTGGAAAGCAGCACCGCTTCCGCCAGCATCGTTCCTGATTCGCTCGTTCCGGACGTCACGCTGATGGTCGGTGACAAGGTCGTGCCCGGCCAAAAGGCAACCAAACCCGCAGCAGGCAACTGATCCCAGGATTACTTGTAAAAACCCTTCTTCCAGGATACCCCATGAAAGCCATTCCCTATTTCCTCGCCATCATCGTAGCCGGTGGTGCCGCATTCTTCTCCTTCTCCGTTTCCGGCAAATTCGATACTCTTCAAAAGGACCGTCTTACGACGATCTCGACCAACAAGGAAACCATTGCGAAGGCCGAGGCTGCTGAAAAGAACATCAAGGATGAGAAAGCACTTCTGGTCGCTTCTCAAGACAAGCAGGAGCTGGTGACCCAGAGCATCTCCACGATCAAGTCCGCCAATTCCACCCTGAAGAGTGACATTGGAAAGCTCGATCAGGAACTCGAAGCACAAACCGGAGAATTCACCCAGCTTGAGAAGGCCCTTGAGGAAGTGAACAAGACCCTCGAAAACCTCGGTGGCGGCGTCACTCTTGAAAATCTTGCCGAAAAGATCACTGAAATCGAGCAAAGCAAGACCGACAAACAGAAGAAACTCGAAGATCTTCAAACCCTTGTCAGCGGTGCTGAAAAGAGCCTCGCCACCAAGCGTGCCGAGGCCGACCGCCTCGTCACCCGTGGCATCGAACGCAACTCCCGCATCAGCCGCAACTCAATGGAAGCGGTGGTGACCGCAGTAAACCAGGAGTGGGGATTCCTTGTCATCGGTGCAGGTTCGAATTCCGGTTTCACTCCTCAAACGAGCCTTCTGGTTCAGCGTGACGGTCGCAAGATCGGCCGCGTCCGTCCTTCCTCGATCGAGCCGACCCAGACGATCGCCGAGATCGATCTCGAAAGCCTTGCTGCCGGCGTCCGCATTCAGCCGGGTGACCGTGTGATCCTCGCGACTCCGGCAGGAAACTGATCTTACGGAAATTTTTCGCCACGAGCTCCGCGCGCTTGCAAGCCGCGGAGCTTGTTTTATGTTCGGCCCATGAAGCGAAAACTGTTTCTCATGCTCTCTGCGGTGGTTGCCGGATTTGGATTGGTCGGATGTGCCGGTGAAACCGAGAAGAAGCCGGTCGGCCCGGTGAGCGAGACCAGCCAGATCCCATGGAACTCCCCGCTTGCGGGCCAGGGCCAGGGCCAGTTCGGCATGATGCCGCAGAACCAATACCGCCGCTGACCGGCGTGGGGTTCAGTCGCGGTGATAGGGTGAGCCGCTTTTCAGCGATGCCACCCGATAGAGCTGCTCCAGCAGAACCAGCAGCGCCAGTTCGTGCTGCAGGGTGAACGGAGAAAGGGTGAGAACGAGATCGCAGGCGTCACGCAGGGCTTCGTTGTGGCCGTCGGCCGCACCGATCAGGAAGGCCACGGTTTTGACGTCGCCGCGCATCGCCAGGGAATCCAGCCGGTCGGCAAATTTCCTGGTAGTCAGGCATTCGCCCCGCTCGTCGAGTGCGACACGGAAGCAACCCTGGGATTTTTCTAGCAGACGTTCGGAAACCTCGTCGCGTCCGCCCGCCTTGATGATCATCATCTCGTGGCCGCCGAAGCGCGAAAGGCGCTTGAGATATTCCTCCACACCCGCCTTGGCATAGGCGAGCGCAGGTTTTCCGGCGACGATGATTCGGATTTGCATGCGGCGATCGGAGCTTGCCCGATTGCCGGACCTGCGCCAACTTCAATCAGCAATGAAACTCTTGGGTCTATCTCTTGTTATCGCCTCGGTGGGCTGCTCCAGCGGTCCCGGTCCCGTCGTTCCGAAAACCCGCACCGAGCGGCAGATGATCGGCCTTTTGCAGAAATTCGACCGTTGGGACGAAGACGGCGACGGCTATCTGACTGCTTCCGAGCTGAAGCCTGTTAAAAAATTGGGTCATAAACCGGCGGAGGTCATTGCTTTCTACGACACCAACAAGGACGGCAAGATCTCGCTGCGCGAAGCCCAGGCCGGCTACGCCCGCTCCGACGAAGCCGAGCAGATCATCAAGGCGGGCAACTGATGAGCGCCATCTACGAGTCGGACAAACTCCTGTCAGAGTACCTGCTTTTCCATTTCGGCACGGCGGAGGAAATTCTACCAACCGACCGGACCTGGCCAGCGGGCATGCGCGAGGCGCTGGATTTCGCGAAACGCACTCCAGCGCATTTTTCATCGTCCAAAGTCGCGAGAGGCCTCGACCTCGGTTGCGCGGTCGGACGCTCGGCGTTTGAAATGGCGGCGACCTGTGATGAGGTGACCGGCATCGATTTTTCCCACGCCTTCATCCGCGCGGCGGAAACCCTGCGGAACGGCGGAGCACTGTCTTACGAGCGCCGGGAAGAAGCGTCTATCAGCACGCGTTTGGAGGCGAAGCTTCCTGCGGGCGTCGATGGTTCCAAAATCCGTTTTCTCCAAGGCGATGCGATGGATCTGCCGGAAGATCTCGGTTCGTTCGGACGCGTACATGCGGCGAACCTCATCTGCCGCCTGCCCGAGCCGAAGCGCTTGCTGGACCGGCTGCCGTCGCTGGTGATGCCTGGCGGCGAGTTGGTTCTGGCAACGCCATGCACGTGGCTGGAGGAATTCACGCCATCGGAAAACTGGCCGGTCGCGGGTACTTTCGAGTGGCTCCGGCAATCGCTGGCCCCCGCTTTCACGTTGGAGCGCCAGGTGGAAGAGCCGTTTCTCATCCGTGAAACCGCCCGCAAGTTCCAGTGGACGACGTCGCTCGTCACCGTCTGGCGGCGTGAGGCTCAGGGCTGAACCAGCCACGAGCGCTTCGGCGGCGTGATGTGCGGTGGTTTGAGATACATCGGTTGCGGGATTTCCGCTGACCATTTCGCACGGGTTTCCCCGTCCGCAGCGAGCCAGGCGTTCCAGAGCCCGCGGGCGTTCGGAAATTCGAGTTTCACTTGCTGAACGAGATCGGCTGATAGAGGAAAGCGCGCCGGATCCTCGAACGAGAATACCGCGGTGCCTTCATCGACCGCTGTCCTAACGATTTTTTCCAGTCCTGCCGCGTCGGTCAGCTCCGGTTCGGCGATCATGCGGAAATCCTCCACTTTCGCCGTCCAGTAACTTCCGCGTCTGGCATCGCCGATGGCAAGACAGGATGCGCCGTCCTTCGCTGATGGCACGGCGAGAATGGACGGCAGCGCCACGGCCGGGCAGCCGGAGGCGATCGCCACGCCCTGTGCCGCCGCGATGCCGACGCGAGTGCCGCTGTAGCTCCCCGGTCCGCTGCCGACGATGACGAGGCCGATTTTCAGATCGCCCCGCGCGTCGAGCACTTCCTTGAGCGGCGAAAACAAAACCGCGTTGTGGCTGCGGTCGCTGGAAAACTCCCGCTGCTCCAACTGTCCATCCGGCTGAACGGCCGCGAGGGACCCGTGAGGGGTGGAAGTTTCGAGAATCAGGGAAAGCGTGCCGGGCATGGGGAAAACCGTAAGGAGCGGGAAGCGGCGACGCAAGTCCCGCAGCCTGTATCGGGACGCAGCTACATTTCGCTTCGCTCTTGCGCGTGGGGTTGCAAAGGGCTTTCTTTCGGTCTGTCGCTTCGCGGACTTCTGACATGGTGAAACTCAAACACACATTTTTGGCACTGGCCGGGCTGACGCTGGTTTCCTGCATGGCTCCGAAAGCGGTTGTCGTGGCGGAGCCGACCGCAAAGCCGAAAAAAGAGGAAAAGACTCCTGAGCCTGAAGTCGCTGAAACGGCGCTTCCAACCGCGCCGGACGACGGATTGCGCGTGGGAAACATGCTGGACCTTCCGGGTGAGGGGGAATTCCGCCCGACAAATCCTTCCGCAACCAAGGTCGGCACAGAAGCCGGGCCGGTGATTTCACGGCCGCCGATGGAGCCGCCATCGCGGACGAAGCCGAAGGGCGATGCCAACGGCGGTCAGCGCTGATTGAAGCGTGACATCTCGCGTGCTGCTTCGCGGAGCTCGACCTTTTCCTTTAGATCCTGGCGTTGGTCTGAGTGGGTTTTGCCTTTGCCGACGCCGATTTCCACCTTCACGCGGCGGTCTTTCCAATACATCCGCAGCAAGGGCAGGGTGCAGCCTTTGACGTGGGTGGCGTTGGCCAGCTTGAGAATCTCGCTTTTGTGGAGCAGCAGCCGGCGCGGGCGCTTTTCGGCGTGGTTATACCAATCACCGGCGGTTTGCCATGGCTGGATATTGCAGCCGTAGAGGAAAATCTGGTTGTTGCCCTCGACGCGCGCGAAGGCGTCGGCAATATTGACTTTCCCGGCACGGATCGATTTGACCTCGGTGCCTTTGAGTTCCAGCCCGGCTTCGTATTTTTCCAGAATATGGAAATCGCGCCCGGCCTTCCGGTTGGTGGCGATTTCCGCACTCATGGGGATGCTCGGGTGGCTTGAGGAAGGAGGTCCGCTCAGGGAGCTTCCTTGAAAACGAGCTTGATCTTGCCTTCGATGATCTCGGTGAGGGCAATGTCAGCCACGCCCATGCTGGGGCGGGTAGGGATGAGCGGGGAACGTCCGCTGTTGAGCTGTCTCACGCGTTGCGAGACCAGATTGACCAGAACAAGTGGGTCTTTGACAATTTCTGAGGCCTTATCGAGAAGATCGCTTTTCATAGGAGAACCGGGAAATCGCGAAATCGGCTTTACCTGCTCAAACGGGATGACGTTTTCGGGTAGCAGGGAAGGGTCTTTTTCGCTCAAAACAATTGGTTGGGAAAGTTCCGGAGAGTAGCCGGGCAGGTCGTCAAACCAGAGATCCGGGTTGCTGACAAGTCTTATCTGGTTTGCGAACGGGTTTTTTAGGAAATTTTTCGAGTCACTTCGGCATCAGGTCGATTCCGAAGCGGCGCAGCACGACAACGGTCAGCCAGAACAAGATGACGGTAATGACGCAGTTCGCGGCGAGGCTGGCCCAGAATCCCCAGCCGTTGCGCATCATCCACGGGAAAATCAGGAACATCGGCAGGGTGGGCAGGACGAACCAGAAGGTGCCCTCGGCGTGGTTGGCGAGACGCTCGGACGATTGGCCGCCGTGGTGCATCCAGATCATCGCCATCAGCGAGGTGAGCGGAAGCGCGATGAGCAGGGCGGAGAGCCGGTCGTTCACGAGCTGGATCTTGTTCACGAAAAGGATGATCGCGGCGGTGATCAGCAGCTTGACGAGGTCGAACGGGGTGACGTTGAGGATCTTGTCCCAGGGAATGCGGTTCATGAGCTTGCGGTTGGCGAAATGGTAGGTGTAGCGTGAGGCCATGCAAGCCGCTCGTTTCGTTTGTTTGTTCGCCATCCTGTTCACCGCGTGTGCCCCGGCGGCACCGCCTGCCAGTGGCCTGAGCGCCGGGCAGAAAGCGGCGATCGGCCGGAAAATCTGGCAGAACGAATGCGCGGGCAGCGTGTCCGGTTTGACGACCTGGAACGGCGGCGAGGAGTTTCCCTCGATGGGAATCGGCCATTTCATCTGGTATCCGGAAGGTTTCAAAGGCCGCTTCGAGGAAAGCTGGCCGCATTTTGTGGCGTTCGCCAAACAGCACGGTGCGGACGTCCCAGCGGTGGCGGCACAGCGCTACAGCCCGTGGCGAACGAAAGCGGAGTTTCAGAAGGATTTCAACGGACCCCGGCTGACAGGACTGCGGAAATGGCTGGCGGCGACGGTGAGCTTGCAGACGGATTACATCATCGCCCGTTCGCACGAGGCGCTGCCGAAAATCCTGGCGGCGGCACCGGGCAGTGAAAAGGCGCGCATCGAGGCGAACTACCGGAAGGTTTCCACCACCTCGCAGGGGACGTATGCGCTGATCGATTACGTCAATTTCAAAGGCGACGGCACCCAGGTTTCCGAGCGCTACAACGGCCGCGGCTGGGGATTGCTCCAAGTGCTGGGCGAAATGAAGGAAGTTCCCTCTGGCGCATCGGCCGCGACGGAATTCGCCGCTGCCGCAAAACGCGTGCTGTCCCGCCGCATCGCCAACTCGCCGCCCGAGCGCGGTGAAAAGCGCTGGGAGGAAGGCTGGCACAACCGCTGCGGGACCTACGCGCGGCCGCTGTAAAAAGCGGAACCTTGGAGTGCGGCGGGAGCTGTCCGGCACATTGATTTTTCACGACAGTGGCGTGACACAGACATTCCTGTCTGTTCTTTCACAAGCCACCGCCACCCACCAAGAAGAACTGGCAGGAATGCCTGTATCACGCCGGGTAATTGCACGCGCTGGCGCGGAGACTTCCCAGCTCCCATCATCGAGAACCAAAACTCCACGCGCACCTGCCCACCATTTTCAGTTACACCCGTTTCACCTTGTGACTGAAGGCTGCTTCTGCGCTGTATCGTGCGATGAAAAACCTCCTCTGCCTGATTCTCCTCTCGCTGATGGCGTTGCTGTCTCCGGCGGCGGAGATCGTGAGCTGGAAGGTGCCTTTGTCCGGCTTCGTCGAGAAAGGCCTGGATGCGCAAGGAATCGTCCGCCGTAAATCCGCGCCGGAAGTCTCGCCGTTTTTCAAAGAGGGGGATGAGCTGTGGGATTTGAAGGGGGCGGCACCGGACGTCGCTGAGAAACGGGATTTCTCGCTGGACTGGCTGGTGTGGAATGCCACATCAGGTCGTCTCGTTGCGAAAGGAAACTGGATCGATCTCAGTGCGATCCATGAAATCCTCCGTTTGGATCGGTTGGCCAAACAGGCGCGAATCAACCTGAGTGCCTACGAGGTTCCGTCGGACGGTGCACCGCCAAGTGAAGACGCCAAACCCGTGGCGACGGTGTCATTGCTTACCCGATCCGGTATGAAATCGGAGGCAACTTGGAGCGAGGGAGGAAAATCCATCAGTCTGCAAACGGCGGTCAGCCTTGCGGAAACAAACCCGATTGCTGACATCCAGTTTCATTGTTCCGTTGGGGTACCGGATCAACCCGGAATAGAGGTGACCTCCGTAATTCTGCTTAGATCAGAAAGCCCTCTGTGGATTGCCCGTGATTTCGATGGGAAAAAGGGGCTCGATCTCAAATTGGATTATTCCACGGAGAGCATCGGAAGTACTCCGCTCCACGGCCAGGTCATGATCATTCGTGATAACAAGCCTGTAAGTTTGATGCCGAACTGGAAACTACCAGAAAATCATCGGGTTGCTGATGGATGGGCGGTGATCAGCCCTCTGGCTCTTGATGATTTCCTGGAAAAACCCTCGGACGGTAAGGGTTCTCCGGAGATCGATCCATTTGCCGAGGCTGCACCTCGCGAAAGGGCACCCTTTCGGCAAGCTCGCACGGCAAATCCGCCCGATTCACTTCGTCCTTGGCTCGAGCATGAGGTTCTGGATGCAACCGAATGGCTTAAGAAGAACGGACTGACGGTCGAAGGTGAAAGATTTTTTGCGGGATACGATCCCATTCAACAACGTTTCTATTTCCAATCCACCAATGAGAAGCTGGCTGGAGATGTTGAAATCCTTCTGTCTCCGGGATGTTATCTGCGTCCCGGTTCCGTCATCACGACTCTCGACGGAATCGGGCAAATGCGCTTGGTGGCGAGATCGGGAATGAAAGCGAGCCTGGTCAGAATGCTGGGAGAGAAATCAACCCGCCGTTCTCTGGAAATCGAACCAACCATTGGCGAGAATGGTGATCTCATGGATATGAGGTTGAAATTTGAAGATCAGACGGATCCGCAGAAAATCACCCGGCTCGATACAAGCACCACCCTCACGACAGGAAAACCGCAGGAACTTCTATCGGGATCTGAAAGCGGAGGAGGGAAATCCTCACTGCGTATCAAGGGAGAGGTTTACAGACTTCCCTTGGATTGATCGCTGGTGGAGGAGTTACGCCCTAATAAGCCCCAGCTTTGGATAGTTCGCGCCGAGGATGGGTTTCATGTTCGGGGCTTTGAGCCAATCCGCGAGGACGGTGCCATAGACGCTGCGGAAATCGACGGTGTGCTTGATGTCACCTTCAGATAGATCGGTGAGGCTTGGGTAGCTGCCGTGGAGGCCGCCTTTGACGGACGCACCGGCGACGAAAAGGCAGGAGGCCTTGCCGTGGTCGGTGCCGGCGCTGGCGTTTTCGGAGACGCGGCGGCCGAACTCGGAAAAGGTCATGAGCACGACGCGCTTGTCATTTCCCTGTTGCTTGAGGTCGGCAAAGAAGGATTTCAGCGCGCTGTCCATCTGGCCGAGCAGGCGGTCGTGGGAATTGACCTGCTGGTTGTGAGTGTCGAAGCCGCCGTGGCTGACGTAGTAAACGCGGGTGGGCATGCTGCCGGCGATCATGCGGGCGACGAGGTTCAGGTTCCGTGCGAGCGGAGTGCCTTCATACTGGATCGATGTCTTGTGCTTCGCGGCGAGTTCGAGGATTTGTTTCGAACTGACCTGGGCGTCCAGGGCGACGCGTTCGAGAAAGGCTAGATTGCCCTCGCCGCTGATGCCGCCGACCTTGCCGCCGGCGGGCATGGCGATGGATCCGCCGTTGTTCGGTTCGTCGTGGTCGGCATCGGGCTTGTTCAGGTCGGCGAAGAATTCCTCGGCCTGGTCCTTTTCCCCGCCGCCGTAGATCCAGCGGTAGAGTTCGGGGGAGCTGAGGCAGACACCGGGATTTTTGTCCGCGCCGAAGGCTTCGGGCTGGGTCTTGTTGAAACTGATGCCGACGGTGGGATCGGCGCCAGGGCAGGCGTTGTCGAAGTAACGGCCGAGCCAGCCGGTGTTCGAGTGGTTGGTGGTGTCCGCGGTTTCCCAGATGGAGGTGGAGACGAAGTGCGAGCGGTTAGGATTCGGATAGCCGACGCCCTGGACGATGCCGAGGTTGCCATCTTTGAACATGGAACCGAGGTAGGGCATCGCGGCGTTCAGGCCGACGTGGTCGCTGAGCTTGATGATTTCCTTTTCCTTTTTCCCGATCCTCGGGCGGGCGATGTGATAGGCGTCGTCGGCATAGGGGACGAGGGTGTTGAGTCCGTCGTTGCCGCCGGCGAGCTGGAGCACGACGAGGATGGTGTCGTCCTTGCCGGTGACCGGCTGGATGGCAAGATCGCGGGCACCTTCGTGGAGCTGGCCGAAGGTGCGCTCGATGAACAGGGGCACGGTCCATGTGGCGGAGGCGCCGAGGACGGTGGAGCGGAGGAAATCACGGCGTGTTTTCATGGCGGGATCAGGTTAGCTGATAGTAAGGCGTGCTGAGCATGAGGTGGCAGAGTTCGCCGACCTCCTTGTTGGTGAAAATGACGCCCTTTTTCGAGATGGCGTATACAATGAAGGAATTGCGGGCCTTTTCCGGAACGGGGTCCTGGAAGAAGCGGAAGATGAGGGAATCAACGAGGTCGCTGGGGTTCTCTCGCAGCGGGCGTGGGGCGATTTTTTCGTAATCCGGTCCTTTCCAGCCGAAGCCCATATTTTTCGGACCCATCGCCATGCCGGGCGTTTTCACGCGTTCGTCGGACATGGTTTTCTGCGAATCGCCCGCGCCTTTGGTGAGGAAACCGGCGAGGTTGTAGCGGGTGAGCAGGGTGTTGGTGTTGATCCACGCCTGGCCCCAGTCCCAGCCGGCAACGTTGGGCGGCATGAAGAGGACCTGGCCGAGCTGCTGCTCCGCGGTGATGGGGAATCCGTTGGGCGGATTGGCGATCTCAAGCTGTTTGAGCAGTTCGACGAGGTATTGCACCGGGCACTTGATCTGCGAGCGCATGGCGGACTCGGAGTAGAATTCCTTTGATAGGAAAATCTCGCGCAGCAGCGGGCCGGTCTTGAAATCCGCCTTCTGGAAGATTTCGGCGAGCGCCTCGATGGCGGACGTGGCGGGCTTTTCGTAAACGAAGAACTCCCAGAGTTTTTTCGCCATGAAACGGGCGGGTTCCTTCTTGTCGAAAATCAGGTTGATGACGTCTCTGCCGGTGAAGGGGCCGGTTTTTCCGAAGACGGTTTTGTCGGCCTCGTCCCACTGGCGCTTGTTGTGGGTGACGTTGCCGTTCATGCGGTTGAGCTGGTAGCCGGTGAACGCGCGGGCGGCCTCGTGGATGTCCTGCTCGGTGTAGTTGCCCTCGCCGAGGGTGAAGAGCTCCATCACCTCGCGGGCGAAGTTTTCGTTGGGTTGGCCCTTTTTCGAACTCTCCGTATCGAGGTAGAGCATCATCGCCGGGTCCATCAGGATGGACTGCGTGAGGTCCCTGAAACTGCCGAACGCCTGCTCGCGGAACAGCCCGTTCTGCCGGATGAGGAGGTAGGGCTGCTTCACCTTCTGGATGGAGGTGGCGAAATGGTCGTGCCAGAAGAGCGTCATCTTTTCCCGCAGGGGAGCCTGGGTTTTGAGCATCCGGCGGAACCACCAGGCCTGTGCTTCGAGCGCGTGCTCGCGGTTGATTTTCTGGATCTCCTTGAAGGCCTCGCGGCGTTTCATGTCGGCTTCTTCAGGGGGCAGGTCCTTCATCGCTTTCTGGGCGACGCGGCGTTGCTGGACGCGCATTTTCATGTCCGCGAGTTCCTGCGCCTCGTTGGCCCAGGCCGGGAGCGGGAAGGCGTCGACCGGCTCGGTGGGATTGAGCAGGGAATCGACGGCCTTTTCGCGGCCCAAGGCGTGGAAGCCTTTGATGGCGTCGGGATCGCCGCCGAAGCCCGCGCGGTTGAGCAGGTGGGCGGCTTCAAAAATGGTCCATGAGGTTTCGGCTTTCGGGAGCATGACGGTAGGGTGGGCTACCGTGGAAACCCCCATTAGTGGGGATGGTTTCGGAGGGCATTGATTATTTCCTGAGAATGGCGGTTGCCGGGAAATGAAAAAGCCGCCGGGGGGACCGGCGGCTCAGGGTTGCCGGGGTTTGGTTTATGGGACAGACACGCGATAAAAGCATTTGCCGGCAGGCGCGCTGGTATCGGTGCAGGTGTGGCTTGTGTTGCTGGTGCTGATAGAGATCCAACTGCCGGTTGCGAGCGTGGTGGATCGGGAAACGGTCACGGGAGTCGCGCCGGTGCCGCTCCAGGAAATCACCGCGGTAGTGCCGGTGATCGAGAAGGAAGTGATGACGGGGATCACGGGTGCGGCGATGATTCCTGAGACCACCCATTGCACGCTTTCCGTGGTATCGGTAATGCCGTATTTCGTGACGGAGAAGGTGATGTCATAAGTGCCGTTTGCGGTTGGGGTTCCCGTGAGCAATCCGGTGGAGGCATCGAGCGTCACGCCGGGAGGCAGGCCGGTCGCTGAGAAGGTCGCGGCTGGATCGGAATTGGAGAGAACGCGCCCGACGATGCCGGAGGAGCCGCTCGGCAATGCGGGTAAATAGATGATTTTAGGATCCGCCGCAGGGCATACTTGGAAATCATCGAAGCCGATTTTGACCGATGTCGTGTCATACACTTCGGTGCCGATGAAAAATTTGTAGTCGGCCTCGTTACCCAGCACGAATCCGTCCGTCGCGGTCGAGCCGGTGGCGTAGAGCGGGATATTGATGGTTTGTGAAAATCCCGTGGGTGTTTCGAGATTCGTGGCGGCGGTGAACGCGGATGCGGGGATGGTGATCGACCGTTGTTGGCTGGGAGCTGATTCGCTGGTGGTTGGATTGTAGCCGACCTTGATGATCACTCCGGTGAACGGTGCGTCCCGGTTTGGCAGGATGGCCTTGGTGATCTTGAGTTTGAGAAGGCCGCCCCGCGTCGCTGCCGTAGCAAGGCTGGTATGGACGTCAACCACCTCGGTGTCCGGATCAGTGGAGGTAAAGACGGCCTTCGCCCCGAGGACATCGCCATTGGTGAGGCTGTCCAGTTCCACAGTTTCCGAGTCCGACGCAGTGGCTCCGTTGACGTCTTCAAAATTCTGCACGCCTGAAGCAAAGGTGAGTTTCGATCCCGCGGCGTTTGGTGAAAAGGTCAGGTTGTCAAAATAAACGGTGACCGGAGTCGTATCAAAACCGCGGAAAGCGATGTTGAAATCGTATCCATTTGCCGCCACGAAATGGGTGAAAGCCGAAGCCGGGATGCTGATGCGTGCGACTTCATGTCCATCCGGCAGAGTTTGCACACTTGCGGGCGGGATGGTGACGTCCACCTGATTCCAAGAGTAGTCCTGCCCTGCTGCTCCGGTTCCGCCTTGGTTTTGGATGACGGTAGAAATTCCCCGGGACCCGAGATAACCGGGAGGCGCGATCAAATCATAGCTGATTATCCCGCCGTTCACCGCGCATGCTTTCAGCTTGGCAAGTTCGTTGCCGGTCATGTCGTTTTTGTTCGCCCAGAAATGGAAGTCGTTGTTGGTTGCCGCAAATGCGAGGGTGCCGCCGTATTTGGTGGAGTAGGCTGGCTCGGGATCGGCTTGGAATTTCTTGAAGCCCAGTTTGCCGGTATCGAAAGTGTAGCTTCCGGCGACCGGAGGAGGTGTTCCGATGACGGTGACATCATCGATGTAGAACGTCGCCCCGCCAAAGGTATTCGGGCCGCCGCCGTAGTCGGCGTTGTTGTCGCTGTTCAGTCCCAGGGAAAGCAGATTGTAGCCGGAGCTGGCCAAATATTGATAGAGATTGTCGTCTCAGTAAGAGCCGCCGGAGGCAACTCCCAGAACGGGAATTTCAATGACCCTGGTCAATGTGCTGGCGAGCGGGAAGCCGCCCTGACCGAATTTATCAACCGCGTAAATGCCGGATGAATTGTTTAATGTGGTGAACTCAAACCATCTGGGATTGGCCCCCACCATGTCCGCCTGGCGGATGTGGACGGTGAATTTGAGCGTTCCTCCGAAAGCCGCAGCGTTTTCCAATTCCGCCCTGAAGGCGGTACTCGCGCCGTCGTAGATATTGAACTCCGCGCATTGAGGCCGGTAGCCGTTCAGAACGTTGATGGCGATGCATCCTCCGAATTCCGGATTGTTCACCCAGCCAGCAGAAGTGGCATCGCCCGCGTTCGGCGCGACACCGGTCGTGGTTTTCGGGATGAAACCCTGCATGTTGGTATCGAAGGTGAGTTTGACCTCGGCGTTCGATGCGGTCAGCGACAGCATCAACGCGCTCAAACTCAGTAAAAGGGATCTGAGGGAGTTTCTCCCGCTCGGCTCGATTGGATTTTTCATGGCGGATGGATTTTTGGGGATTTTGGAAGTGGAAACGTGTCCGGCGACGAAAGTGCAGGATCAGATTCTTGAAGTTGTCATATGATAAATTTTCAGGTTGTCAAGCCAGTCTATCGCAAATTTTGGTGATTCCAGCACATTTCATTCAGGCGGTAGGGTGGCACAAACAAAAATTGACATGGCGGGACAGGATTTGTTTGCCATATGATAAATCAATGATTGAATGAAGGCGCGCAATCTCCGGCGGAGCTCGGCAGTTTCGGACCACCCTGCGCGGCTCGCTTGAAAAAAACCACCCACGCCTATGTCAGTCACCGTTTTAGACCCATTGCCCGCCTGTCCTTCCACACTGCATGGAGAAGCCCTCCCGAACATCCCTTGGGAGGCGAAACCGGCGGATCATCCGCATCCGGTCTGGCGTTTCAGCGGGAACCCGGTGATCGAGCGCAGTCCCTTTCCCGAGTGCAATTCCGTTTTCAATAGCGCGGTCGTCCCGTTCAAAGGCAGGTTCGCCGGCGTTTTCCGCTGCGACTCCACCGCGCGGGACATGCAGCTTCACGTGGGGTTCAGTGATGACGGGGTGAATTGGAACATCAATCCGAAGCGCATCGAGTTCCTCTGCAACGACCCGGAAATCGGCAATTGGGAATACGGTTACGATCCGCGCGTCGTCTGGATCGAGGACCGCTACTACGTCACCTGGTGCAATGGCTATCACGGCCCGACCATCGGCGTGGCTTGGACCAAGGATTTCCAGACTTTCCATCAAATGGAGAACGCCTTCTTGATTTTCAACCGAAACGGCGTGCTTTTCCCGCGGAAAATCAACGGCAGCTACGTGATGCTCCGCCGCCCGAGCGACAACGGCCACACTCCGTTCGGCGATATTTTCGTCAGCTCCAGCCCGAACATGGTCCACTGGGGCAGGCACCGGCATGTGATGTCGGCCTCGACCGGCTGGCAGCATTTGAAAATCGGCGCCGGGCCGATCCCGATCGAAACGGCCGAGGGCTGGCTGATGTTCTACCACGGCGTGCTGCTGTCCTGTAACGGTTATGTTTACAGTTGGGGCGCGGCGCTGCTGGATCTCGACGAGCCATGGAAAGTCATCCGCCGTTCGAAACCCTACCTGCTCAATCCGCGGGAAAACTACGAGTGCGTGGGGGATGTCCCGAACGTGACTTTTCCCACCGCCGCGCTCTGTGACGCGCCGACCGGACGCATCGCGATCTACTACGGTTGCGCCGATACGGTGACCGGCCTGGCTTTTTGCCAGATCAACGAAGTCCTTGAGTGGCTAAATCACAATTCCTGTATATGAACGGCGGCGTGAAGTCGCAATCCGATCGTCGAGCCGTCTCCCAATCCGCCATCGCCCGTGAAGCAGGGGTCGCCCGCACCACCGTGTCGCTGGCCCTGCGGGGTGGGGAAGGGCTGAGCACGGAGACGGTGGACCGCGTGATGGAAGCGGCCACACGCCTCGGATACCGGCCGAACAACCTGGTCCACGCCATCCGCTCCGGCCGCACCCGGATGATCGGCGTGATGGTGCCGCCGAACGACTCGTTCTGGTCGGACGTGCTGCACGGCATTCACGACGGACTCATCGCCCGCAATTACGTGCCGCTCGCGCTCTGGTCGGAGCACCGTGAGCTGCAATCGGAGGAAAACAGCGAACTGCGGCAGATCGAGCGCTTGATCGATTGGCGCGTCGACGGTGCCATCCTCTGGCCATGGTTCGCCAACCTCTACCGCACCCACATCACCGAGTTGAAAAAGCGCGATCTGCCGCTCGTCACCATCGACTCCATGCTCCCCGATTCCTTCCACGCCGATGCAGTCCTGTCCGACGAGGCGATGGGCGCGGAGGCTATCGCCCGCCATTTGCTGGAGCTGGGGCACCGGGAAATCCTGCATTTTGCCGGCCCCTCGGCGGAAACCTGGTCGCGTGACCGCCGGGCGTGTTTCACCGAAGCGCTCCGTAACGCACCCGGCGTGAAACTGCATTCCGTCGAGCTGCCGTTCACCCAGCCACGGCAGGCGCAGATCCGTGAAACGCTGCAACAGCTCCGTGGCGTGACCGCGGTTTTCTGCGCCACGGACGAACTTGCCGAGGAAGTTTATGAAATCGCCGCAGAACTGGGACGCCGCTTACCCGAGGAGTTGTCGGTCGTCGGCTATGGAAATCTGGACTTCGGCAGCCGCCTCAGTCCGCCGCTCACCACCGTCCGCCACCGCCCGTACCGGATGGGCACGGCGGCGGCGAATCTGGTGATCGACCGCATCGAAGCGGCCGAGCCGGTTTCCCCGCGCATCCAGCGGCTGCCCGTCGAGTTCATGCAACGGTCGTCCACCGCGCCGCCACCGCTCCTGTAAACCCATGAGTGAGAAAAACCCTCCGGCTTCTGTTTCCAAAGACCCGTCGAAGGACGCCACCTTCATGGAAAAGCTCCTGTGGGGTCTTGGTGGATTCGGCGAGAACATGGCGAACAACGCGCTGCCCTCGCTGGCCAATGCGATCTATCAGGTCGGTTACGGCCTGAACCCCGTCATCCTCGGATGGGTCCTCGCCTCCTCGCGGTTTTTCGACGCGCTGGTCGATCCGGTCATCGGCAATCTCTCGGACAACGCGCGCACCCGCTGGGGCCGCCGCCGCCCGTTCGTGGTCGCCGGGGCGATCCTGCTGGCGATCAGTTTCGCCTTCCTCTGGCTGCCTCCCAACGGGCTCTCCACCACCGGCATCGCGATCTATCTGACGATCGCCGCTTTCCTTTTCTACATTGCCTTCACCATTTTCGTCATCCCTTACTCCGCCCTCGGCATGGAAATGGTGACCGACTATCAGGCGCGGACGAATTTGTATATCTTCCGGCTGGTGCCTGCGTTCACCGCTTCACTGCTCGTGCCGACGCTCTACAAGTTCGCGCGCAGCAGTTGGTTCGGCGGAAATGAGATGCTCGGCATGCGCTACATCGGCGTGATCATCGCCGTGGTCATCCTGGTGACCTCGCTGCCGGCCGGCCTCTTCTGCCGCGAGCGCCATCCGTCCGGCGCACCGGGGAAGGAGAGGCTCAAGCTGTATTCCGCGATCCGCGAGACCCTCCACAACAAGCCGTTCGTCATCCTGCTGGGTGCGGTTTTCCTCACCTACTTAGGGCTGTTTTGCGCCGTGATCGTCTACAGCAACGTGAACATCTATTACATCTGCGGTGGAAACAAGGACGTCTCCGGCGACATCGGCGCGAACGTGGGGGTGATCAAGGGCCTCGGCGAACTCGCGATGCTGCCGGTATTCTCGATCCTCGCCGCCCGTTTTCAAAAACACCGCCTCGCCGCCGCCGGACTCGTCATCGGTGCCGCAGGGTATCTCTCAAGCTGGTTCTTCTACACGCCGCATTCCCCGTATCTCCAGCTCGCCGCCTACCTTCCCGCCAATCTCGGACTCTGTGCCTGCTGGATGCTCAACGGCTCGATGATGGCGGACATCTGCGACAGCGACCAGCTCGAGACCGGCCGCCGCCGCGAGGGGACCTTCAGTGCGGTTTTCTCAATCTGTTATAAAGCCGGGATCGCCGCCGGCGCGCTTTTCGGAAACTACCTGCTGCAATGGTCCGGCGTCCGCGGCGAGACCGATGCCGGAGCGAAGATCGTCCAGATGGCTCCCGATGTGATCGACAGGATCCGCCTGGCCTACCTGCTGCCAACGGCAATCTGTTATTTCGGAGCCGCCGCGTTCATGCTTTTCTATCCGCTCACGAGGAAGCGCGTGAAGGAAATGCGCGCCAAGCTCGAAGCCCGCACCGCCGCCTGATTTCGAGAAATTTCCCAAGGAGGGTCGATCTTCGGTCGACCATGCCCATAAAATGCCAATGAGCAGCGCCAAGTCTCCCCTCATTGCCCGCCATGGCTAACGGCGCTCGAAGATAACCTTCCAATCTGGCTGCTGCCTCGGCCCAAGGAGCGGCGGACTCCGATCTGCCGAAGCCACTCATGCGCCAATGAGATTTGGCAAGCTGTGATTCATTCGCCACTCATGGTTCTGGTCGACCGAAGATCGACCCTCCTTATCGCTGTTATTGCAAAACGAAACAACCCGCCGGTCTGGCGGGCTGTTGGTTTGGGAAATTCCTTTTCCCTAGCGAAACCCACTCAGGGCTTGATCGGCAGTTTGTAAAGCTCGCGCTTGGTGTATTCCTTGAGCGCCATGGTTTCCACATGACCATCGACGAACAGAATCGGCATGTTCTTGTCCACGAGGAAAGCCTGCAGACCCACTTCCTTAACCTCACTGGTGTCGTAGGTGAAGTGCCAGTCGCCGCGCGGGGCGATGATCGGCGTCCGGGATCCGTCAGGCACCATGTTGAGCGGAATGGCATAGGTCTGCGGGCCATTTTTCCCCGGGTTCCAGTCGCCGCTGGATTTGCCGAGATTTTCGACAATCATCCGGTTCATCGCGTAACCGGGATTCCACCACGCGAAGACGTTGGGTTTCGTTTTTGCGTTGCACAACGGATTGCGCATGAAAGGCTTGTTGTTTTCCCACCACTTGTCGTCATGGAGATCCTTTTCCGCGAGATCGGGATAGACCAGATACATCAGAGCCTCGTGCCAGTGGAGCTGGGTGTAGCCGCCCTTGCCATCCGAAACATCGCCACGCGGGGCGGGCAGTTTGAATGAGTTGTCAGCGGCGTAGGTTCCCAGCAGGGCACCGATCTGGCGCATGTTCTGGATCGACTTCGCCGCATCGCCGCGGCGCATCATTTTCGGTCCCACGGTGAATGCCAGTGCAGCGAGAGCTCCGATGATCACGATCACCACCAACAGCTCCACCAGAGTGAAAGCGGCGTTCGAACGACAGGAGAAGTTTGGGTTTTTCTTCATGATCAAATTTATCATATGATAATTACGGTGTGTCAATCGGGAAAGTGCGTTGCAAGAAAGTCAATGAATTGTTTAATTGAATTATCTCCGCTGTCTCTTCCGAAAAACTCATGCTTCACTCCAGCATGACAGCGTTTGCCACCGATCCCACTCCCGAACTCCTTTCTCCAGCCGGAAATTGGGACTGCGCCCGCGCTGCGGTGGCGGCCGGGGCGGATGCGATCTTCTTCGGCCTGCCGAAATTCAACGCCCGCCTGCGCGCCGACAACTTCATCGAAGCTGATCTGGAAGAGCTGATGGATTTCCTCCACCGCCATGGCGTCAAAGGATTCGTGACGATGAACACGCTCATTTTCACCAGCGAAATGAAGGCGGCCGAGGAGCAACTCCGGAGAATCGCCGCCGCCGGAGTGGACGCGCTGATCATTCAGGACCTCGGTCTGGCGAAGCTCGCCCGCACCATCGCGCCGAACGTCGAGCTGCACGCGTCCACACAAATGACGATCACCTCGCCGGAAGGGCTGGCGTTCGTCGAAACGCTTTTCCCGATGGAACGCGCCGTCCTCGCCCGCGAGCTTTCCATCAAGGAAATCGAACGCTTCCAAGCGCAGAACACGAAACATCTGCATCTGAAAACTCCGCTGGAAGTCTTCTGCCACGGGGCACTCTGCGTTGCGTATTCCGGCCAATGCCTCACCAGCGAATCGCTCGGCCAGCGCAGCGCCAACCGCGGCGAGTGCGCGCAGGCCTGCCGCATGCCGTATGAAATCGTCGTCGATGGAGAAACCCGCGACCTCGGAGCCGTCCGCTACCTGCTCAGTCCGCAGGACCTCGCCGCTGTCGATCTCGTCCCCGCTCTCGTCAAAGCCGGCGTGAAATCCTTCAAGATCGAAGGCCGCCTCAAGTCGCCTGAATACGTCTCCGCCGTCACCCGCGTCTATCGAAAGGCGCTCGACGCCGCGATGGCCCATGAGGAATCCCCGATCACTCCCTCCGACCGCTACGAGTTGGAGATGACCTTCTCCCGCGGCCTCAGCACCGGCTGGTTCGCGGGCACCAACCACCCG
>JBDSNC010000012.1:0-14993 GCA_039915545.1 Luteolibacter sp. | reverse complement strand
ATTAGCGGACCGCGACGAGGTGTTTCTCCAATTCAGCCGGAACCGAGGCGCGGTCCACGACTTGCAGACTGCGGCCGTTTTTGCCTTTGAGGGTGGCGAGCGGCGTGAGGTCAGCGTTCACGGTGTTGTCGAGTTTCCACATCGCGCCGGTCAATGGATCGACGATCACCATTCCGATCAGACCACCGAAGAGGATGTTGCCGAAGTACCAGCCGTCGACCGCGGAGTTGACCTGGATCGTTTGGGGTGTGGAGCCCTTTTTAGTGAATTCCAGAGTGTAGCTGGCGGGCTTGAAATAGCCGTAGGAAGCTGGAAGCGTGACCGTGGTGGGAGTGACTCCTTCATGCAGGACGGTGTTTTCCTTGTTATCCTTCAGCGTGAACTTCGCTCCCGAGGGATTGCTGGTGATCTCGACGGGATATTTGCTCTTGCTGACAATGCTGGCGCAACTGGTGAGGAAGACGCAGGGAATCAGGAGCAGCGCGGGCGGTGTTTTCATGTGGCGCAGAGGCTGTTGGGCACCGGGAAGGCGGTCAACAACCGTTTGTTAGGATTTCACGATCCGGGGGTTTCATCGGAGAATCCGCGGATTACCGCCGTCATTTCCGCCTATCCTGCAAGAAATGGCTTTACAAGCGGAGGCTGCTGGCTAATTTCCGCGCCCCGGCGGTTGGTGCCATCGGTCAATTTCAACAATCTTACGCCATGAAAGTTCTCTCCTCACTCGCCTCCGCAAAACGCCGTCACGCTGATTGCCAAGTCGTGAAACGCAAGGGCACGGTTTACGTCATCTGCAAATCGAACCCCAAGTTCAAGGCCCGCCAAGGCGCGACCGCAGGCACCCGTCTCTCGAAGAAGGGGCTGTAATTGCCTTCAGCCGCAAGCGATTGCGGCGATCATTATTTTCGAATCAAGCGGCCTTCGGGTCGCTTTTTTCATGCCGTCGCGGCGAGCTTGTCCAGCACCCGGCCGGCGGCGATCAGGCCGAAGCTGGCGATGAGGTGGGTGGCGGATCCGAAACCGGACGCGCAGTTCAGCCGCAGGGAAATTTCCTCCGGCGCGGTTTTGGAAACCGTGCCGTCGCATTGCGAATACCAAGGCGCTTCGTCTGAATAGACGGCGTCGATGCCGAATGGGACCGGCTCCTGATGACGCGGGGTTTTTGGAAATCCATAATCATTCCGCAGTCCACGGCGGAGCTGGAGCAGCAGAGGATCCATGCCGCTGTAGGCGAGATCGGTCACGCGGATGCGTGTGGGATCGCGCCGCCCGCCAGCACCGCCGCAAGTGACGGCGTAGATTTTCCGCCGGTGGCACTCGGCGGCGAGCAGCGATTTGTGGCGGGCGTAGTCGATCGCGTCGATCACCGCGTCGAAGCCGGCATCGAGGATTTCGGCAGCGGATTTTTCGTTGAAAAACTTCGGCACGATCACGACCTCGCATTTCGGGTGGATCGCGATCACGCGTTCGGCCATCGCCTCGGTTTTCTGGCGGCCGATCTGGCCGTCCATCGCGTGGAGCTGGCGGTTCACGTTGGTCACGCAGATTTCGTCCAGATCCACCAGCGTCAGATGGCCGATCCCCGAGCGTGCCAGCGATTCGACCGCCCACGATCCCACGCCGCCGACGCCGATCACCGCGACGCGTGCGGTCAGGAAACGGTCCAGCGCCGCCTGGCCGTAAAGCCGGGCGATTCCGCCGAAACGATGGTTGAGTGAATCGGTGTCAGACACGGCGGGAAGATGCATGCGCGTGGGAATCGGAGTCACGATCAAAAGTCGTCCAGGACTCCAGCCCAATGTCTTTAAGGATTCAAACGGCTTTCTAGTCGTGCATTTTGTTCTGGTACTTTTGAAGCAGATGTTTTGATTGGGAGGATGCCCGATGCATCCACACCCTCCATCCGATTTTCAGCGACTTTTCCCGGGCGTTCTCCGGGCTTTTGAGCGAAGCTTGTTGTGAGCTCATTTTCGCCCGCCACGGCCCTCGCGGAGGTGGAACGGCCAAACTCTCCCCTTGGCAATGGATCATGGCCAGGGTCTATCATGAACTTGCCCGCTCCGGCACCTTCTCCGCCAACGTGAAAACCATCACCCGAGTCATCATTTCCGACAGCGCCTTGATCCAGCGGGCGCTTTCCATCGGCTGGAAGCTCATCGATGAAATCCTGCCGGCGGTGTTGCGGCCGCTTGCGGAGATTTCCCGCCACGCCGGCGCTTTCCACCGCGACTACCGCGTGGTGGCTTTCGACGGGACCCGCTTCAACCTGCGCAACACCCCGGCCATCAATAAGCCATCAAAAACCGTTGCAGCAAGGGCAGTGGCGTGCCCGCCTTCGCCCACCTGCTAGGCGTGGTGCTCGTCGAACTCGGCCTCCATAAACCCCTCGCCGCCGCCTTCGGTTGGCAAGGCGAGGGCGAGCTGACCCTCGCCCGCAAACTCTTCGCCCGCCAGTCCCTGCCTGATCCTTGCCTGATCCTTGCCTGATCCTTGCCGACCGGCACTTCGGCCTCCCCTCGCTGATCTGGGAACTCATGCCGATGCTCGAAAATTCCGCCGGTACCGTGCTTTTCCGCGTCAAATCCAACCTCAAAGTCACCCGCATCAGGCCGCTCACCGACGGCTCGTGGCTGGTGCGCATCCCCGTGATCAAGCCCGGCCCCGCCAGCAGATCAAGACCCTTCTGTTGCGTGAAATTCGCGCCGAAATCCACTACGAAGGCGCAACCAAGCCCTTGGCGACGTGGCGATGGACCAGCCTGCCCGATGAAAAAGAGCACCCCGCCAGCGTCCTCGTGGAGCTTTACGCCACCCGCTGGGAGGAAGAGTTGTTTTTCCGCGAGCTCAAAAGCCACCTCCACGGACGCAGTGATCTGCTAGATGCGCGGCCCCCCGAAACGGCCGCGCAGGAAGTGCTGGCAGCGTCGCTCATCGCGCGGCAACGCGAGGTGGTAGCCGGGCGGGCAGGCGTCGAGATCCTGCGGATCAGCTTTGCGAAAGTGCTGCACAAGACCGCCGCGCTGTGCGAGTTGCTGGCGGTGGGAGGTGATCTGATAGATTTCGAAGCGCTGGGGCGGTGGATCGAACAAATCCTCGACGATCTTCAAACCAGCGCCTTGATCGAGCAGCGCAAGCCGCGAAGTTGCCCCCGCAGCCTAAGACAGCCCACCAAGGATTGGCCCCAAACGAAAACCGCGAGCTCAAAACCGCTCGGAAAAACCATCGTCTTCACGAATCTTAAAGGCATTGGACTGAAGTCCATGACTACTTTCATGAACCGGGATTCTCCTCGGCGTTCGCCTGCTTGCGGTATTCATGCCGGATGTCGCGGGCCTCGCCGAGGAAAACGGCGTCCTCGCCCATGTTCACCGCGAGATCGCCGATGCGCTCGATGGAGCGGGCGACGAAAATGAGGTGCAGCAGGTTTTCCGAACGGCCGTTAGCTTCTTCGAGGCGACCGCTGAGCGAGGCGATCATCTGTTTGTGAAGGCGGTCCAGATCCTTGTCGCGCGCTTTGAGGCCTTCACCCAGTTCGGCGTTCGAATCGGTGTAGGCCATGAGAGCGTCACGGAGCAGTCCGTCAGCCATGGAATAGAGCGGTTCTGCCAGCCCGACTTCCTCAAGCGGGGAGCTCTTACAAATCTTCTTCGATCGCTTGGCGATGCTCACCGCGTGGTCCGAGATGCGTTCCAAGTTGTGGGCCATTTTCATGGAGGTGATGACGAGACGGAGATCGGACGCCACCGGATGAAACCTTACGAGAATTTCCATGCCGGATTGATCGATCTTGCGTTCGAGGTCGTCGACGTCGGAATCGTCAGCGATCACTGTGCGTGCGAGATCGATATCTCGCTCCAGCAGGGATTTCATCGCGCGCTCGAGGTTCTGCCTGGCGAGGCTGGCCATCAACAGGACCTCACCCTTCAGGGTTTCCATCGCCTTGTCGAATTCGCGGAAAATGTGCTGATTGTTCATGGAGAAAAATAGGTGGGGCTTTCAGGGAATCAACCGAAACGGCCGCTAATGTAATCTTCGGTTTTCTTGTGGCGGGGGTTGCTGAACATCTTCCCGGTGTCCGAGAATTCTATCAGATCTCCCATGTAAAAGAAAGCGGTTTTATCGGAAACCCGCGAGGCCTGCGCCATGCTGTGGGTGACGATGATGAAAGTGTAGTCCTCCTTGAGGTTCCACACCAGCTCCTCGACCTTTGCGGTGGCGATGGGATCGAGTGCGCTGCATGGCTCGTCCATCAGTACGACCAGAGGCTTCACGGCGATGGTGCGGGCGATGCAAAGCCGCTGTTGCTGCCCTCCGGAAAGACCGAGGGCGGATTCCTGGAGGCGGTCCTTTACCTCGTCCCACAGCGCGGCCGCCTGGAGCGCTTCTTCGACCGCCTGATCGAGCACCGCCTTGTTGCGTTCGCCGCGGAGGCGCAGGCCGTAGGCGGCGTTTTCATAAATGCTGCGCGGGAACGGATTGGATTTCTGGAAAACCATGCCCACGTCGCGCCGGAGTTTCACCACGTCCACCGAGCGGTCGTAAATGTCGACACCGCTGATCTCGATTTTCCCCTTGGTGATCCTGGCACCGGGAATCTCGTCGTTCATCCGGTTGATACAACGCAGGAGCGTGGATTTTCCGCAGCCGGAAGGGCCGATGAAAGCGGTGACACCGTTGGCCGGAATTTCCACCTGGATGTCTTTCAGCGCCCGCGACGGACCATAACAGAAATCGAGGTTCTCGATGGAGATCGAGGAGCCTGTCTGCGGTTCGGTGGCCGGGCGGTTGAGGATGGTGTGCATGGTTCCGTAATTCAGCCGAAGGTTCCGGTGACGTAGGCTTCCGTCTGTTTCTCGCGGGGATTTTCGAAGATCTGCATGGTGTTGCCGAATTCGATGAGTTTGCCGAGATACATGAAGGCCGTCTTGTCCGAGCAGCGCGTGGCTTGCGCCATGTTGTGGGTGACGATGACGATGGTGTATTTTTTCTTCAGCTCCATCAGCAGCTCCTCGATTTTCAAGGTGGCGAGCGGATCGAGCGCTGCGCAGGGCTCGTCCATCAACAGGATCTCCGGCTGGTTCGCGATGGCGCGGGCGATGCAAAGCCGCTGCTGCTGGCCGCCGGACAGACCGAAGGCGCTTGAGTGCAGGCGGTCCTTCACCTCGTCCCACAGCGCGGCGCTTTTCAATGCGTTTTCGACGACTTCATCGAGCACGGCGCGCTTGGCCTGACCGGCGACGCGCAGGCTGTAGGCGACGTTTTCGTAAATTGATTTCGCGAACGGATTGTATTTCTGGAACACCATGCCGATCTGGCGGCGGAGCTCCTGAAGGTCGATATCGCCGCGGCTGATGTCGATGTCGTGGATTTTGATAGATCCGGTGGTGATCCTCGCGCCAGGGATCCGGTCGTTGATGCGGTTCATGCAGCGCAGCAGCGTCGATTTTCCGCAGCCGGAAGGCCCGATGAACGCGGTCACCTGACGGGCGGGGATGTCCATGCTGACGTCGTGGAGCACCTGTTTCGCACCGTAGGCGAAGCAGACGTTCTCGATTTGAATGGCGGTGTTCATGCTTACCATTTGAGTTTCGCCCGGAGTTTGCTGCGGAGGACCATCGAGCCGACGGATAGAAGCGCGACGAGCAGGAGGAAAACGAACACCGAGCCGTACTGCGCGCGCTGGGTGTATTCCGAACTCGGGATGCGGGCGGCGAGGGTGTAGATGTGATAGGGCAGCGCCTGGACCTGTGAGGAAAGGATGTCGAACGGGCTTTTCAGGCCTTGCCATGGAAGGTCGTCCTTCGCGGCGACGGCGGCGGTGAACATGATCGGTGCGGTTTCTCCGGCGACGCGGGTGATGGCGAGCAGTGATGAAGTCAGGATTCCCGGCAGTGAAAACGGCAGTACGCATTTCCGGATCGTCTGCCAGCGGGTGGCTCCCATGGCCAGCGATGCGTCGCGGAATCCCTGTGGCACGGCGCGCAGGGATTCTTCCGAAGCGGTGATGATGACTGGCAGGATCATACAGGCCAGCGTCGCGCAACCGGCGATGAGCGAGGAGTTCCAGCCTTGGAAACTCAGCACCTGGTTGCCGAGGAAAAGCGGAATGGTGAGCAGCGAGCGGTCGGACGGAGTCGAGGTGATGACCGGCACGGCAAGCACGAAGACCGAGAAGCCGAACAAACCGAAAACGATGGAAGGAATGCCCGCGAGATTGAGGATGGCGAGGCGGACAGCGTGGATGAACGGGCTCTGCTTCGCGTATTCCGATAGATAGATGGCGGCGCAGACACCGAAGAAGAGCGCGAGGACCATCGAGCCGACGGTCAGCAGCGCAGTGCCGACGATGGGCCCGGCGATGCCGCCGCCGGAGTAGGAATAGGTCTGCTCGTTGTAGATTTCCTTGCCCTCGTTTTTCGCGAGGTATTCCGCGTAGGCGGCGGCTGGAAGCTGGAGGCGGTTGCCCTGCGCGTCATCGAATACATGCAGCGTCTCGTTTTTCGCGGTGAGGAATTCGAAATCGACGAAAGGTGCCTCCGCTTTGAAAAGCACGGGCGCGCCATCGACGATGATTTTTCCAAACAGCAGCGCGGCGATGATGACAACCAGATAGGTGACTCCGCCGAGCAGCGAGCGCACGACGACATCCTGGAAGTGTCCTTTGGGAAGGCCTTTGCGGATCAGTTTTTCGGGATCGAACATAGGGCGGGATAATCAGTGCTTCATCTTGTTCACGAAGCGGTGGGCGGTCGCGTTGATCGCGAGAACCACGGCGAACAACAGGATGCCGACGACAAACAGCGCGCGGTAGTGGACGCTGCCGAGCGGGACCTCGCCGAGTTCCTGGGCGATGATGCCGGTGAGTGTGTGCGCCGGTTGGAAAAACGTGCCGAGGCCGCTGGAGAAATCGGGGATCTTGATCCGGTTGCCCGCAACTAGCAGAACGACCATCGTTTCACCGATCACGCGGCCGAGGCCCAGCAGCACGGCGGCGAGGATGCCGGAAAACGCGGCGGGGATGACGACGCGGAAGGTGGTTTGCAACTTGGACGCGCCCAGTGCTTCCGAAGCTTCGGCATACGCGCCGGGCACGTTGTTGATGGCGTCTTCAGCCAGCGAGAAAATCGTTGGAATACTCATCAGCGCGAGCAGGCAGCCCGCGGTGAAGATGTTCAGCCGTTCCTCGATCGGAAAACCGGGAACCCATTGCAGGGAATCCCACAGCGAGAGATCGCGCAGCACGGTGCCGAAGACGAGGATGCCGATGAAACCTAACACGACGGACGGAATCGCCTGGATGAACTCGATGACCGGCTTGATGACCCCTTGCTCCCACGGTGACGCGAACTGGTTCACATAGACCGCCGCGCCGATGCCGGAGGGGATGGCGATGATGAGGGCGACGATGGAAATCATCAGCGATCCTGCGGCCAGCGGGAGAATGCCGTAGAAGTCCTGCCATTCGCCGCCGGTGACCCAGTCTTTGCCGGTTAGGAACGATGAAATGGCGGCGGTCAAAGGAACCGGCTCGTCGTGTTTCCACGCATTGATGGCGGCAGGGGTTTTATCGAGATCCGCGATGAAGATAGGCCAGGTGTTGCGCGCCACTTTCAGAAGGCGTGCGGCTTCGGGCTGGCTGAGGGATTTGGGAAGCTGGCCGAGGATCCCGCTGGCGGATTCCTTGAGCGCGTTGTGAAGTCTGATGCAGTCCGGGCGGTGTTCCAACAGCGTTTGGATCGGGCCTTCGATGTCAGGCTTTTCGGCGATCGAGGCCTTGGCTTCGGCCGTCATCTTTTCACGTTCGGCGGGATCCTTCGCGTTCTCCGCTGCTGCTAACAGGGTCTTGCGGTCCTTTTCGATGATGTCCGCACCTTGGATCTTGTCCTTGGTGGCGGTGACGGTTTCGGTCATTTCCGAAACGAGCGAACTGAGGTCCGAGCCTGCGGAGGAAAATGAATCGATGGTCGCACGCAGCCCTTGCAGCGGTTCCGCGTGCTTTTCCTGGGCGGCGGCGAATTCGGCTGATAGAGCGGCGACGAGTGCCGGATCGTCGGTGGAATTGATCGGGCGGGTGCGGATGGATTCGATGAGATCGCTGCGTTCTTGGGCCGTGAGATGCGGAGTGGGCGGGAGTTTCGAAAGCGCCTTGGTTTTCTGCTTTTCGAAATTGGCCTTGAGGATGACGAGCATTTCCGAGTTCGGATCACTACCGGCCTGGGAATTGTTCATGACGAGATCGCGGGTGGCTCCGGTCTGGTCGGTGTAGGCGTTGAACAGCGCGTTGGCCTCCTGCGAGCGATGGAGCTGGCGGGCGCACTGGCCGTTGATTTCGGCATAATAAGCGCGGTTCAGGACACTGCCGAGCTGTTCGTGGGCGGTGAGGTTCTTGCGGGAGATATCGACGAACTCGAGTCCGGCGATCCGATAGACCTCAAGCTCGCGCTGATAGCCGGGGAAAAATCCGAGGCCTTCCTTGAGCAGGAAAATGATGATGAGCGCCAGGATGACGATGGTCAGGCCGGCGTTGGACGCGAAGAAGTATTTGATCGCCCGCTCGTAGGAGAAGCCCCGCTTCTGGAAGCGATGGGGTGGCTGGTTCGATGCGTTTTCTTCCTTCGGCATTTGGGATGGACGAGGTGGTAGTGGCGGAGGGCGGGATAGACAAGGAAATGAGCATCGCAAGCGAGCCTGCGATGCTCATTAAAATAGCAACCGAAAACAAAAACCGAAATTACAGATCCTTAACAGGGATGAATCCGACCTTACGGACGATATCTTGCCCGGCGGCGGACTCGACGTATTTCATGAAGGATTCGGCTTCGGCGCTCGGTTTGTCAGGAGCGTAGAAGTAGCAAAGGCGGGCGTAGGCGTAGGCCTTCGCATTCTTGGCCACCGGCTCGACGCCGTCGATGGTGATGGTCTTGGTGCCGGAGGTCTTGGAGTAGGCGAGACCGACGTAGCCGATGCCGTTCTTGTTCTTCGCCACTTCCTGGGCGATCTGCTCGTTACCGGCCATTTTCAGGGAGCTGGATGGATAGTCCCGGCCACCCATGGCGAGTTTCTGCCAGTCCTTGTAGGTGCCGGAAGAAGTGTTGCGGGTGTAGATCGAGATCGGGCCGGGAGCGCCGCCGATTTCCGACCAATCCTTGATCTGGCCGGTGAAGATCTTGGCGACCTGGTCCTTGGTCAGCTTCGCGAGCGGGGAGTTCTTGTTGACGATGACGACGATCATGTCGTGAGCCACTTCGTGCTCCTTGAGGTAAACGCCCTTGGTCTTGCAGAAGGTGCGCTCGTCGTCCTTCACCTTGCGGGAGGACATGCCGATCTGCGCGGTGCCGTTGGCGAGAGCCGGGAAGGCGGTGGTGGAGCCTTCCGCTGCGATTTCGAATTTCACGTTCTTGTTACCGGCAGCTTTGAAGCCTTCGGCGAGCTGGGGAACGAGTTTCGCACCGAGCGTGTCGGAGCCCTTGATGCTGAGGGTTTGCGCGCCGGCCATGGTGAGCATGGCTGCGGTTGCGAACAGGGTGGTGATGGCTTTCATGTTGGTTTGTTGGTTATCGTGTGATTTTTTGAGAGGAAGTTAGAACGACATGCGGAGACCGGTGAGGAAGGTGGTTCCTTCATAGTCGCCGCCGCCGAGGTTCGAGTATTCGAAGCCGTTCATGAGCTTGAGCTTGTTACCGTAGATGTAGTAATTCACGCCGAGATAGACGGAGGTGTAGGTGTTGCCTTTCGCGTCCGAGGTCCGCTTGCCGGTGAGCGGGTCGGTTTCCGGAGAGACGCCTTCATAGCGTGAGCCGAGGGCGAGTCCGTCCGCATCGGTGCTGGAGGCGATTTGCAAACGGCCGACGAGCTGGATTCCATCCGCGATGAAATATGACGGAATGATGTTCAGCGCGAGGACGTTGGACTGGTCGACAGGCACGCTGGCCCCGGCCTGATCGGCGTTGCCGTCGAAGCCGAGTCCGAAGATGAGGTCCGTTGTCAGGCCGAAACGTCCTTGCGCGATGTCGTTGGAAAGCACGAACGAGTCCGTGAACGCCGGCGATTTGCCGTAAGGGTAGGTCAGGTTGCTGCCCGATTCCTGATAGCCGGCGTCCGTGTTGTGCATGTAGCGGAACGATACGACGGCCGAGTCCAGTTTTGCTTCCGCCGAGTAGTCGTAGCCGATTTTTCCAAGGAAGAGGGCTCCTCCGCCGAAGTTCGTGAATTCCGGATTCTGGTCGTTTGCATAAACACCGGCTTCATAGAGCCAGTGCTCCTGGATGCCTTTGCCGCTGGCCCAGATACCGGTGAGATTGCCGGGGTGGAGCATGTTGGTGACAAGGCTGCGCTCGAAGGTGACAATATCCTTGGAGGAAATTTCCTGCTCGCGGGTGAGTTTCACCTCCTGCTTGCCGATCGAGACGTTCAGTTCGTCGGATGGCGCGTAGGTGAGATAGAGATCGTAGATGTCCTGATAGAAGTCATAGTCGTCCGACTTGCCGACAGGAGCGGTGGTGTTCACGTCGATCTGGCCTTCCAGCTTCCAGTTTTGAAACCATTTCGATTTGAAGCCCAGATAGGCGCGGCGGGCTTCGAATTTGTCGCCCCAAACGCCGTTTTTGCCGGCGTCCTTATAGTCCTCGATGTCGAAGTGGCCGTTGGCTGACTGGCCGTCGGCGTATTGGACCTGGAGGCGGCCTTGCAGCGAGAACTCCTGGAGATATGGGTTGTTCTCGTCCTTGTAGAGGGTGGCTGCGGACCACGCCTTGTCCCAGGCGGTTTCGCCCGTGAGCTTGCCAACCAGGAGGCCGGTCGCGGTGCTGGTGGATTCGGTGGCGGCCGCAGGTGCGGCGGCGGTCTCACTTCCGGCGAGGACCGGGGTGCAGCCGAGCAGGCTGGTGGCGAGGACGGCGCGTTTGATGGATTTCATGGAGTGCATTTTTGGTGATGGCTGGTGCGGGTGGATTGTGACAATCCCGCCACACGGCAGCTTGGTATGGCTTCACCAAAGCATTCCCAAGGTGACATTTGTGACATATTCGTCACAAAGGGCGACCCGCCGGGAATGAAACGGCCTGCATGAAAGCGCATGCACCGTGGTTACTGCCGCCGGCAGCGCTTCACAAACGGGCTTTGGTGAAAAATCCGTCACAAAGCACCCGGCGCACCTCCAAGGATCCATCACTCCGAGGGGACCTTCCATCGCACTCGGCCCAGCGCAAAACGCGCCTCCGTTTCAACAAACCACCCTCCTCAAGGGTCCACGTCGGTCACGACCGGCGGGGAAATATTCAGTGGCGGAATGCTGGGGACCAGAGGATTGCCACCCGGACCACCCATCGTCGGGCCAACGGGGCCATTTCCCGGGAAATTCAGCGGATTCGGCATCGCCGCGACATCGTCTTTCGGCGCGGCGGATTTTGCATCCTTCGAGTCTTTCGCACTCTTGGCGCTGCCGCCGTCACCGCTGTTGATGTCGTATTTCGCGAGAATGGCCTGCACTCCGGCGAGGGAATGGGGATCTGCGGCGATCGCACACTGGGAAACGATCCGCATCATCTCCGGTGCGGCGGTGATCGAGGTTTCCACGATGGAAAGCACCAGCGCGGTGTCGGCGGCGCTGGTTTGGATCGATGCCTTGACGATTTCGCAGGCGCAGGTCGGGTTCGCCTTTACCTCGGTTTCGACGATTTCGAGCAGCTTCGAGTCGTCCAGGCGGATGCGCTGCTGCACGGAAAGTGACAGGCTCACGCAGTTCGCCTCGGGTTTGCCGGGCTCGCGATAGACGGCGGAAATCAGGTTCAGGTCGTTTTTCACGCCGTCCGCAGGGATTTCAGAGGACCTCGCGGTGACGTTGCGGAATGGCGAAGGCTTTTGCAAAACCGCGAGATCCACCACGGAATCCACCCTACGGTTCCGCTGAATACGCGGTTCCAGCGTCACCGTGTCCTGCGCGGGATACTCCGCAGCCGGCTCATCAGGCGCACCTTGGACTTTTCCGACCACCGGCAGATCGCTCGCTATGACCGCGCTCGGTAAGGAAGGCGGAGCGGACTCTTGTCCGTTTGTGGCGAGAGCGAGGGTGGTTTCGTAGTTCTGCGCGACCAATGGTCCGAGCAGGCCGAAAAAAAGATACACAGTGGTGCTGGCGGTGGTTCTCATCGGGGTGGACTACGAGAAACCATAATTTCAAAAATTTCACAAGTCCGTAATTTCAGCGAGTCCTAATCTTTATTTTCCTGAGTCAGCCCGGAAAATCCGTTTCACCATCCGAAGCTTTTTCGGTTGCCGTGCGGGCGGGCTCTGCTAGCTTGCGCACGATTGGTTGAGGAAGGTTATGAATGCCGTGCTCGAACATCCCGTGCTCGTATTGAATCGGTTCTGGCAACCGATCCACACCTGCTCCGTCCGCAGGTCGCTCCATTTGCTCTGTCTCGGACACGCCCATGTCGTGCAGGTCGACGGTGAGGAGCGCTTCACCACCCACGACCTTTCTTCGTGGATCGGCTACTCGAACGACACCATGCAGCCCGCTGCCGAAATGATCCACGGCGCGCGGATCGCCATCCGGGTGCCGAAAATCGTCGTGCTTTCCGTTTACGACCGCCTGCCGCGGCTCGAAGTGAAATTCACCCGCCGCAACGTCTTCCTGCGCGACAAGTTCACCTGCCAGTATTGCGAAAAGGTCCTCCCGGAAACCCAGCTCAATCTCGATCACGTCACGCCCCGCGACAAGGGCGGCCGCACCACCTGGGAAAACATCGTCACCTCCTGTTTCCGCTGTAACACCCGCAAGGCCAACAAGATGCCCAGCGAGGCGAACATGCACCCGCAGATCAAGCCCTTCGCCCCGCGCTGGCGGCCGCTCTTCGGCATGCATGAAAACGGCCTCGCCGATGAAAGCTGGAGCCACTTCCTCCACCTCGACCGCGACGAAGTCCGCCGCTCGGCATGATCCCCAGGAAACGGCGGAATCGGTCCGCCGCCGCCCTTCCTCGATCGCCCGCTCTTTAGCATCGCCTCGTTAGCCGCGATGCTTCAAACCTCCTGCGGATGATTTCACTCCACTCGCTCACGAAAAACTTCGGCCGGCAAATCGCCGTCGACCGCCTGTCGCTGGAAATCCCCGCCGGCCAGATCGTCGGCCTGCTCGGCCCGAACGGCGCCGGGAAATCCACCACCCTGAAAATGCTCACCGGCATGCTCGCCCCCAGCTCCGGCACCGCCACCATCTGTGGCTACGATCTCCTGCGGGACGGCATCGAGGTGAAAAAACGCGTCGGTTTCGTGCCCGACTCCGGCGCGGTGTTCGAGTCGCTCACCGGCCTCGAATACCTCGAAATGATCGCCGCCCTCTACGGCATCCCCGCCGACGCCGCGCGCGACCGCATCCGCCAGTTCCTCGCCTTCTTCGATCTCGGCTTCGACGTCCTTACCGACAAACTGCTCGGTGCCTACTCCAAAGGCATGCGCCGCAAGGTTGTCATCACCGCCGCGCTGCTGCACAACCCACAGGTCGTGTTTTTCGACGAACCGCTCGACGGCCTCGACGCCAACGCCGCAGTCGGCTTCAAGGCGCTCATCCAGACGCTCGCCCGCGAGGGCAAGGCCATCGTTTACAGCTCGCACGTCCTCGATGTGGTCGAGCGCGTTTGCGACCGCGTCATTATCATCGACAAGGGAAAAGTCCTCGTCGATGGACAGCCCGACACCCTCGTCCGCGAATACGGCGCGCCCTCCCTCGAGCGCCTCTTCACCCACCTCACCGGCGGCGACGATCTCCAACAGCGCGCCGAGGACTTCGCGAAAACCTTCCGCCCATGAGCGCCTCCACTGCCGATGTCCGGTCACAGGCGAAGGTCCTCCGCCGGCTCTATCTCACCCTCTTCCTCCGCGGTCGCAGCTCGCGCGGGCTGAACCTGAAAAACAGCTCGCAATCGATCGGCAGGCGGCTCGTCGTGACCCTGCTGTTCTACACTCTGATAGGAATGATGGCGCTCATGTTCCTCATGCAGCCCGTGTTCAACCTCTCCATCTATCTGCACGGCGCGTCGTTGTTTTTCGTCGGCATGTTCGTCGCCACCTCGTCCGGCGAAGTGCTCTTCAACGAACAGGAGGCGGAAATCATGCTGCATCGCCCGGTCTCGCCGCGCGCCATGCTGTGGGCGAAAGTCTCGGTCCTGTTGGAGGTTTCCCTTTGGCTCAGCCTCGCCTTCAATCTCGCCGGCCTCTTGGTGGGAACCTTCACCAAAAACGGCAGCCTGCTCTACGCTCCGGCACACGTGGTTTCCTCCACCTGTTCCGCGCTGTTCTGCACCAGCGGCGTCGTCCTCGTCTATCAACTCTGCCTGCGCTGGTTCGGCCGCGAGCGCCTCGACGGCCTGATGACCTTCATGCAGGTTCTCATGACCCTCGTTCTCGTCCTCGGCAGCCAGATCGCCCCCCGCATGATCGAGTGGCTGCCCGGCGAAATCCACCTCACCGCGAAAACCTGGTGGCTCGCCCTCGTTCCGCCCGCCTGGTTCGCCGCGCTCGATGAAACGCTGATAGGGCGCGGCAATCCGACGATGTGGACGCTCGCCGCGGTCGGTGTTTTCGCGACCGCCGCCATCATCTTCCTGGCCTTCGGCAAACTCGCCGGCAGCTACGAAAGCGGCCTGCAGGTCCTTGGCGAGTCGAAGTCCCGCAGTCCCGAAAAAACCGGCCGCCCCCGCCTGCTCCAGCGCCTCGTCACGCTGCCGCCGCTCTGTTGGATCCTCCGCCACCCGGTCGAACGCGCCGGTTTCCTGCTCGTCGGCGGTTACATGTTCCGCGACCGCGATGTGAAACTCCGTCTCTATCCGGGGCTCGTCCCGATGATGATGATGCCCGTCGTCCTGCTCGCCAACGGCATGCGCCACCGCGGCACCGACGGCTTCATGCTGGTGCTTTCCGGTTCCTATCTGCCGCTCGTTCCCCTCGTCGCCCTCAATCTCCTGCGCTTCTCCCAACACTGGCAGGCTGCCGATG
>JBDSNC010000295.1:0-16065 GCA_039915545.1 Luteolibacter sp. | reverse complement strand
CGCCGCGTTACGGTAAGTCTCCGGTTTGAAAAGCCCGCGCGGGAGAGCTCTTTCCGGGCGGTTTTCGGAATCCCACCGGCGGTCCATCCAGTCGTTTAGGAAATTTCCCCCGACATATAGGCAGATTCCGGCGGTCATCAGAAGAATGACATGGGACCAGGGGATGCCGGGGCCTGATTGGCCCTCTCCCATCGGCGTGTTGATCGCGATTCCCAGCGCCACCCCCAGCCAGACATTGCTCACCACACTCGGGACATTGGCGATGCGGGCGGTGGCGAAGAGGGCGTGGAGTTTTCCCGAACGGTTCATGGGCGCGGGAAAATGGCCATACAATCGGGCTTCGGGCGAAATAATTTTTCCAACCGCCGGATGGACTTCGGACATATGGAAGGTTAGCATGAAGGCAAACCCACCAAACCCAATGACCCGAAACCATTTGTCCGTTTCCAGGGGCTTCACCTTGGTTGAATTACTCGTCGTGATCTCGATCGTCGCGGTTCTCGCGTTGCTCGGGTTCATGGGGGCCTCCCGTTTCATCGAGAGCGGCCGGAAAGTGCAGGCGGTGGCGCAGTTCCGGGACTTTGATATTGGGATGACGATGTTCATCACTGATTACCAGAAGCCGCCGATTCCCCAATCGAAGAAGGACACCGGATTTGACACGATTTACGGCGATCCGGACGGGACCTACACCAACCAATACCTCGTTTCCGTACTTGCCGGTGAGGACAAGGAATATCCGGCGCGCAAAACCGACGAGACTTTCTCTGCAAAGGGGGCAAATCCGAGGGGCGAGCCCTACATGATCTTTCCCTTCAACGCCGAAAACAAGAACGGCGTAGGCAAGGACGGCAAACTCTATGATCCGTGGGGGCGGGAAGTCATGGTCGCTATCAACGGCTACACCCAACCCGGGGCGACACTGGTTCCCTTCAACAAAGGCCAGAATGACAGCCGCCTCTATACTTGGGGATTGGCCGAATATACGGATACCAAACCCGGCGATCAGGCATACGTACTCTGGTCATATGGCAAGGACGGCAAAAAGGGCAGGGGGGGAGCTACTGTCGGTGCGATCGTCCAGTATGCCGGTTCGGGCGACGTGGTTTCCTGGTAGAGGAACGTTCAGCCCAGCTCTTCCAGAATCCCCGCGCAGCCGTCGCCGAGCAGCTCTATCACATGGTCGAATCCACGCTGCCCGCCGTAATAGGGATCCGGCACGCGGAGGTCGTCGTGGGTGCGGCAGAAGCTGACTAACGGACGGATTTTCTCATGAAATTTCCCCGCTGTGTCCAAACCGCGGACATCGGTGAGATTCGACTCGTCCATCGTGACGACGAGGTCGAAATGCTCCAGATCTTCCGCCTTGATCCGCCGCGCGCAACCGGAAATCGTGTGTCCCTTGCGTTCGAGCGCGGCGGACATCCGATGATCCGGCGGCGACCCCTGATGGTGGCCGATGGTGCCGGCGGAATCGATTTCAAAGTCGTCCGCACGTCCCGCGTCATCGACGATTTTGCGAAAGATGATTTCAGCCGCCGGTGAGCGGCAGATGTTGCCGAGACAGACAAACAGGACTCGATGGGTTTTGCGGATAGATTTTTCGTGGATGGATTCCATGGCGAAGCAGTGGCCTCCTGATCCACCGGAAGCCGTTCGCTTGCAATTGAAATTTACCTGCTGATTGCCACGCGATTACGTAATAAGGAAAGGTTGGTATTATATAAGGAAGGCTGAATAATGCCGATGTCTGAAAGAAACCGACGACGCAATTCTCACCCTCCCTCATCCCCATGACCACCCAGGAAAAAATCAATCAGTTGGCAATGGCAGCGCTCAGTTCGGCACCACCGTCGCCCTCCCTTCCGAAGCCTGCGACTTTCACGCCAACTATCGAAAGTTTGAGAGAGCCGACCATGGCGGTCGAGATCCCGGTGGTGATTGCCACGTCTGCTCCCGTGCCGCAGGCCGCGCCGGTTGAGGTGGTGTCTGACGATGCGGCCGCTCCAGCCGACACCGCTCTCCAGCACCAGTCGGACCCCGAGTTCTCCGCCCTGCTTGACGAAAGCGACCTGCGGATGAAGAAGAAACTTTTCCGCCAGCGCATGACCGTGAATCTGCTCGTTCTCGGTTTCATCGCCGGTACCGGGATCTGGTATTCCAACTCGGCCAAGGCCCAGGCGGAAGTGAAGGCGCTGGTCCCCGCTTTCCGCCAGAGCGTCAAGGACTTCAAAATGCTCGGCAACCTCCTCGGAACCTTCGACAAGCAGCTTCAGAAAATCGGCACGCACGGCACCGCGATTGACGACGCCACGAAATCCATGGGCATCGATCCCACCAAGGTTTCCGCCAACGACGACGTTCACATGGACAAGGAGATGAACGAATTCACCCGCGGTGAGGGCAAAACGACGCACCAACGTGATCAACTGCTCCAAGGAAAATTCGGAATTGTCGCGAAGTTGGCCGGCGACAAGGGCAAGCTCGGCCAGCCGAAACCGGGCACCCCGCCACCAGCGGAGCCTTGAATCCCGGCATGTCGGGTTTCTCCGTCCGGACCGCATCACGCCGGCGGGCACGGGAAAATTTCATGAATTTGAAAAACGCCGCAACCATTCGCAGATTGCGCGGTTCCACGGCTGCTAAATCAAATTATGAAAAATCCTTGGATCGTTCCCGTTGCAGCGTTGGTGGTTGGTGCCGCCGGCGGATATATTTCCGGTAAAAACACCGAGCCATCGGGAAAAACGGCTGCCGTCGAAGAAAGCGCCCAGCGTACCCGTTCGTCGAGCCGCCCTGAAGGCGCTGGCGAGACGACGTCGAAAAAAGCCCGTGGCATGGGTCCGGATCAAATTGCCAAGATGCCTGGCAATTCCAACCGCATCCAAGCCTTGCTGGAATTCTACGCGGGTCTCACTCCCGAGCAACTCGCTGAGGAGGCTGGCAAACTCGAAAATCTTCCGATGAACGAGCGCCTCATGGCCTCATTCCTTCTCTTCGGCCGCTGGGCTGAAGTCGATCCTACGGCAGCCATGGCGTTTTCCAACACCATGGGCATGGCCGGTGGTTTTGTCCGCCCCACGATTCTTCAAAGCTGGGCCAGCGTGGATCCGGCAAACGCCGCGAAATATTACAGCCAGAATCCGCGTGAATTCGCGATGATGGATGCAATGGGCGGCCGCGGCGGACCGATGGGAGGCCAGGGAGCCTCTTCCATCATTGCCAGCGAATGGGCCCGTCAGGATCCCGCTGCTGCCATGGCTTGGGCCAATTCGCTCACCAACGGCAAGGGCCAGGCGATGACCGCCGTGGTTAGCGAAGTCGCCAAGACCGATCCGAAAAAAGCGGCTGAAATGCTCGCCTCCATGGATCCGGCCGACCGCCCGGGTGCTTACAAATCCGTCGCCGCCCAATACGGCGCGGTTGATTTCGCCTCCGCGCAATCCTGGATCCGCACGTTGCCTGCAGAAGATCAGGCCGCTGCCCTCGCATCCGCCATTGGAGGTTTGTCCGGTACCGATCCTGCGAAGGCCGCTCTCGAAGTGAAGTCCATGGAAGCTGGCGATGCCAAGGACCGCGCGGTCGGCGTGGTCGTCGGTGATCTGGCGAAAAAGGATCCTGAGGCCGCCGCCGCGTTCCTGAAGAGTCAGGACAGCGAAAAAGCCATGCAGGACGGCATGCGCCCGCTCATGCAGCAATGGGCGGCTCAAAATCCCGCTGCGGCCCTTGCTTTCGTCAACTCGAATCAACCAGGCCCGGTTCGCGACAGCGCTGCCGGAGCTTACGTCTGGAACAACAACACTAGCAAACCTTCGGATCTGATCAAGGTCGCCGAGTCCATCACTGACGAAGGTGATCGCAACCGCTCCGTCGGCGTCACCGCGATGAAGTGGATGGCGGAGGATCCGGCCGCAGCCAAGGCATACATCCAAGCTTCCACCTCCATCCCCGACGACGCCAAGGAACGCCTCATGAACGGCGGCGGCGGCTTTGGTGGCGGCATGATGAGAGGCGTGGGCGGCAATAACGGTGGTGGCAACCGTGGCGGCGGAAACCGCGGCGGTGGCAATCGTGGTGGCAACTGAACTGCCTGAAATTTCCCAAGCCGCGTTTCCTCCGGGAAGCACGGCTTTTTTCGTAAGCTGAAACAGACAGTTACAGTCTGTCTGTTTCCCTAACGCTGCTGGTCCAACACCATGAACGCCTCGCCCGCCCCGTCGTTTTCTTGAAACGGATGGGCCGTGGTATTCTCCAGAAACTGACGGAAATCCAAGAGCTGCTGGTTGCTGACGAACGGCGCACTCCAGTTCTGCAAATCCGTAAAATTCACATCCGCCGTCAGATCCTGGCGGCCGGCGTTTTCGTAAACCGCTGGTCCTTCGAGGCGCTGTTGCAGCAGATAGGCCCGCAGCGTGCCCCTTGGGCGGCGGTGGTAGATTTTCTCCTTGGTGGAGCCGTAATCGATCGTGAGCAGGCGTCCCGCCCTCCACCGCGGCATCCATTCTGCTAGATAACGTCGGTAGGATTCGTGCACCTCGATGATTTGTCCCAGCGGATGCATTTCGAGAAATCCCGACGATTCCGGCAGCGGGGCGGGGGGCAGCAGTGATTCGTGCGCGCGGTGGTTTTCGTCGAATCGCACCGCCATTTCCTTCCAGCCTGCGGAAGTTTTCTGAAACCGTCTCACCGGGAATGCATCCACCAGCTCATTCGAGAAAATCACCGCGCGGCCACCGCAGGACTGGAGCGCTTCCGAAACATGCCGGTGCCAGGTTGCTCGCTTTCCCAACAGCGACTTCTGCCGTTCCTCGAGCGGAGCCGAGGTCTCCACCAGATGCAGCCGTGTTTTCCAGCGCACGGACCATGGCAGGAATTTCAAGACCGCCGCAGCGAGAGTGCCTTCACCCGGGCCGACCTCGATCAGGTCACGACAACCGGTTTCCTTCAGCGCCCGCACCGCCCAAGCAGCGATCGCTTTGGCCGGCGCTTCAGAAAGCATCGGTGCGGTGGTGAAATCGCCGCGTCCACCGACTCCCGAAATCCGCCGGGCGTAGTAGCCGCGCTCCGGATCGTGGAGTGCCCACGCCATGAAACGCTCGAACGGAACGGGGGACTCAAAGTTCATGATTCAGTCGGGAAACAAAACGACCGCGATTCCTTGCGGAACGCGGTCGTTTGGAAATTTTTCGGAAGTCCGTATCAGATCAAGCCGTGGCAGCAGCGGTGGTGCGTGCCTTGCGGATGATGCTGTTGACGGTTTCGGAAGGCTTTGCACCAACGGCGAGCCACTTGTCGGCGATCGCGAGGTCGATGGTGTAGTTCACGCCTTCGATTTTCGGATCGTAGGTGCCGAGTTGCTCAATGTAACGTCCGTCGCGACGCTTGCGGCTGTCAACGGCAACGATTTTATAGTAAGGGCGGTCTTTGGTGCCCTTGCGGTTGAGTCGGATGGATACGGACATGGTAAAAGCGTCTTGTGCGGTGCCCGGAATCGGGCGGGCGCGGAAATTGCAGGATCCGCTGCGAAATGCCAAGCAGAATCTTGATGAATTTCCCGCAAGCGGTCGATTGCGTTGGAAATGAGATCAATCCGACGTCTCCGGGCGGGAGATGAGGGTGGTGAATTGTTCCGTGAGGGTCTTGAGAAGCGCCGGATCCTCGATTTTTTTACCCTCGGCGGTGGTGATGTAGAGGGTGTCCATGGCGACGCCCTTTTCAGTGCAGATCCGGGCGTGGGCGGTGTTGAGACCGTGCTGGTTGATGGCGCTGAAGAGATCGTGGAGCAGGCCGATGCGGTCGAGTCCCTGGATTTCCACGGCGGTACAAGTGGGGTGCAGGTCGTTGCTGACGAAGGCGCGGACGGGCACGGAGATTCCGCTGTCCGAGCGCGGCTTGAGGAAGTTGACCTTGCGGCGCAGGAATTTTTCGGGGTCGTAGCTCTCGGCGATGAGGATGGCCTCGAAGGTTTCCAAAAAGCGCTTGCGGGTGGAGGCGGCGGAAACGGGCTCGAAATTCGTGGTGCAGACGCGGAAGATGTTCACGACGATGCCGTCGGTGCGCGTGAACAGATCGGCTGATAGAATGTTGATCTGCTCGGAGGCGAGGGCGCAGCAGACTTTTTCCAACAGCAGCGGCTTGTCGCGGGTGGCGAGGACCATTTCGGTGTAGCCTTGGTCGGTGTGGTCGATCCACTTGATGCAGGAGGCGAACTTGTCGGACGTGCCTTCCTCGCGCTGGAGGAAATGGCGGACGGTGCGGACCTGGGTGACGATGTGGGCAGCCTGGCGGAAATGGAAGGCGGCGGCGGGCATGCGCTCGAAGTGGCGCTCCACGTCGGGATGATAGTCCTCGCGCATGATGTCAATCACCTCGTCTCGCAGGGCGATGCGGTCGGAGTCGAGTTTCTTCGAATACTTCTCCTTGCCGCCTTCGAGGAAGTCGCGGGTGGCCCGGTGAAGCTGGAGCATCAGGCTCTCCTTCCAACCAGTCCAGCCGTCGGGCGAGGTGCCGTTGGAATCGGCGAAGGTGAAGAGGAAGAGCGCGTCCAGATTGGACTTGTTCTTCACGATGGCGGCGAACTCGCCGATCACTTCGGTGTCGTCGAGATTGCGGCTGGTGGCGGTGCGCCAGAAGGTGAGGTGGTTGTCCACCAGGAACATGATCAGCGTGCGGCGCGCACCTTGGATCTGCAGGCGGTTGCAGAGGCGCGAGGCGAGCATTGCGGAGCCGTCGATGTGCTCGCGGACGTTTTCGGCACGGCCGGTGTCATGCAGGATGACGGCCAGATAGAGCGCATAGGAATCCTGGATTTCAAGAAACAGCCGCCGATAGATCTCGCGGCGCGGATCGGTCTCGGTGATGAGGTGGTCGAGCTGGTCGACGCAGCGCAGCGTGTGCTCGTCCGCGGTGTAGCGGTGGAAAAACTCGTGCTGCACGAGGCAGTCGAGCGCGCCGAACTCGGGCAGGTAGCGGCCGAGGAAACCGACACGGTGCATCAGCCGGAGGATGCGCGCGACCTCGCCCTTGCGTTCGAGGATCGCCTGGAAGGTGAGGCGGTTCGCCTTGGCATAACGGAACGGGCGGTCGATGTCCTCCCAGTGGTTCGCAACGAGCCGGCGGATCTGCGGGCTGAGTTTGAGGTTGCGGAGCTGGCAGTGTTGGAAGAGCCGCATCAGGCGGTTAGGGTCTTCCTTGAAAATGTCGGGGTTCGATGGAAACAGCCGGCCTTCGCGGGCGATGAAGCCGTCGAACTCCTCGCGGCTTTTCTTTCTGAATGTCAGGAACGAGCGGAAGCCGGATTCGGCGCGCGAGTCCTCCTCGATCTGGAAGGTTTCCATCAGCGAGGTGGCGTGCTGATAGAGATGGCGGGTGTGGCGGTAGTAGTCCCGCATGAAGGCCTCGACGCGGCGCAGGATGTCGCGCTGCGGGTAATCGAAGGCGGTGGCGACGATGCCCTGGAGCTGGAGCGTGAGCTGGTCGGTGGCCTTTCCCGAATGATAGTGCAGCTCGTTGCGGACGCGGTGGAGGAAATCATGCGCTGCCTCGATCTCGGCGCGGGTATTGGCGGTGATGATGCGGTCCTCGACAAGTGCGGCGAGATCGGTGCTGCCGCGTTTGACCCGGGCGACCCAGAGGATGTTGTGGAAATCCCGCAGGCCACCGCAGCTTTCCTTCACGCTCGGCTCTTGGAGGAACACGGTGTAGGAGTATTTCTTGTGGCGGTCGCGCAGGTCCTGGCGGCGGAGTTCGAAGAACGCTTCCTGGCCCTTGCTGATGCACTCGCGGTCGAAGCGTTCCGTGAACTGCGCGAAAAGTTCCTTGTCGCCGGCGATGAGGCGGGCGTCCATCAGCGAGGTTTTGTTTTCCTGGTCCGCCTTCGCCTGCTCGACGCACTCGGTGATGGAGCGGCAGGCGTGGCCGACCTTGAAGCCGACGTCCCAAAGCAGATAGAGAATGTCCTGCACGAGTTCCTGAAGCGGCTTCGGCAGCTTGGTGGAGGCGCGCGGGAGCAGGAAAAGAATGTCGACGTCCGATCCCGGATTGAGCGTCCCGCGGCCGTAGCCGCCCGTGGCGACGAGGGCGATGGGCAGCAGCTCGCCGCTTTTACGGGCGTTGAGCGAGGCTGCCAGGATCGAGCCGATGACCGTATCGATCAGCGCCGCGCGTGCATGGGCGACTTCGAGTCCGCCCGCTCCGGAGCGGTGGTGGAGCAGGATGCGGTGCTCTTCGATTTTCAAAAACCGCTTGTAGAGTGCGATCCGCTCGGCAGGGGAGAGCTGGCCTTGCAGGGCCGGCTTGAGTGCTTCGCGGGCGTGTTCTTCGAGGTTCTTGAGGTGATTCTGCATGCGGAGATTCTGAGGAGGGTGTTCCGATTCCAAGGAAGGTCAAGCGAAGCGGCCCATGCGGCTGCCGATGCGGGCGTAGAGTTCTATCTGCTTGGCGGAATTCTCCAGCAAATCCGCGTCAAGCCGGATGGTTCCCGCCTCGAAAAGCGTGATCGTGGAGGATCCTCCGAAGGCGAAAAAACCTTTCTCCTCACCCTTTTCCACGGGCCGGCCGGGGGCGTATGTCTGCTGAATCGTGCCCACGCAGGTCGCGCCGATTTCCATGCAGATCACGGTGCCGAAGCGCTCGGTTCGCAATTTCGTCACCGTGCGCTTGTTCGTCCAGAGATACGCCAACCGCTGGCGCAGGGCGATGGGATTGACGGAAAAAAGCGGCCCTTCGATCAACCGGGTTTGCCCCGGAACGCCGGCCACCGGGAAATGGAAGCGATGGTAATCCACCGGGCATAGCCGCGAAAGGATCAACGGGCCATCGGCATAATTCTCAGCGAGTTTGGCATCACCCAGCAGCGCGGGCAGGTCGAATTTCTGCCCTTTTACGAACACTCCCTCGATCTCCGAAGCATTTTGAAATCCCAGATGCCGCCCGTCCGCCGGGAAAACAACGTTGGCTTCATCCGCGTCAATCGGCCGCGCGTCCGGCTTCAGCTTGCGGAAGAAAAACTCGTTGAAACTCCGGTAAGACTCCGGCCGCTCCGCGAAATCCGCGGGGTCCAGTCCGTATTGCGCGATAAACGGAGCCACCCGCGATGCCGACTCCGGCGAGCTCATCCTGCGACCGTACCATTTTGAGAAAAACGACCGTTTCACGAATGCCTCCAGCGAAATCTTTCCCAGCGGGTTCCCATACGACCACCGTAGGAAGCCCTCGCCGTAAACCTGCTCGGTCTCGATGCTTCCTGAATGGCGGTTGAAATAGCGGATGGCTTCCACGGCTGGCTTGTAATGGCGGAGCGGGCCGCGTGCAAGGCCTGCGAATTGGTAACCTCACCGCTCCTCGTTCCCGACCGCAAGCTCCCCGTTTCCACTTGCGCCGGGCAAGGGGCGGGGCTACTGCCGCTCGCATGAAAAGCCGGGTCGCATGTCTGATTGCCAGCGCTGTGATGTTTTCCTCGTGCCAGGAGAAAAAGGAAGTCGTCGTGACCGAGATGCGGGAGGCGACCAGCCGTGACAAGGCCCCCAAGCTTTTCGCCACCAGCGACGAGCGGTTCCGCGATGCCAAACCCAGCCCGGTCAAGGGCGACCTCCCGGAAGGCTGGCTCGCGCTCCCTGCCTCGCAATTCCGCCTGCTGAACTACCGTTTCGGCGAAAGCGGCATGGGCGAGGTCTGGGTGTCCCTCGCCAACGGCACCGTGCTGGACAACGTGAACCGCTGGCTCGGCCAGTTCGGTGCGACCAAGCTGGATCCCGCCGGTTTGGAGAAACTCCCGCCCGCCACCATCGCGGGTACCACCGGGAAATGGGTGGAGGCCACCGGCGACTACGTGGGCGGTATGGGAGCCGACCCGAAGCCTGGATTTGCCCTCGCTGGCGTGGTCACATCGATCGGCGGCCAGATCCTCACGCTGAAAATGGTTGGCCCGAAAGCCGAGGTGGAGGCCGCGAAGCCGGTGCTCGAGAACTTTGCCAAGAGCCTGCGCATGGCTGAATGAATCCGCCGCACCACCCCGTAACGCGACCACTTGATTTCTCAGACCATGGATGATTCCGAAACGCCAACCCCGCCCAAAGCACCCCGATCGCTGCCGGGGAAAATCTTCGATGTGCTCTCGGGCTTTGGACTGGCGACGATTCTGCTGCTGATGCTCGGCCTGCTCACCTGGTTCGCCACGCTGGAGCAGATTGACAACGGCCTTTACCCCACGCTGAAGAAGTATTTCTACTGGAAATCGGTTTTCCTCCTCCCCGAATATAACGGGAAAATGGTCCCGCTGCCGCTGCTCAGCGGCTATTGGGTGGGCGCGCTGCTGTTGCTCAATCTCACGCTCGGCGGCGTCATCCGCATCCGCAAGGGATGGAGGCACGCCGGCAATCTCATTTCCCACCTCGGCATCATCTTCATGCTCCTCGGTGCGGGCGTGGCGCAGCATTTTTCCGAGCGCGGAAACATGGCGGTCGGCGAAGGCGAAGCGAACGACACTGCGGAGGACTACTTTGAATACGTGGTGGAAATCGCCGGCAACAAGGACGGGAAATCCGAGACCATCACCGTCATCCGCGGCAAGGACATCGACGATCTCAGCGACGGCAAAACCCGCGTTTTCCGCCTGCCGAAGTATCCCTTCGATCTGGAAATCGGCGGCTATCTCAACAACGCCCAGCCGGCGGGGATCACCGAGCGCGCACCGGACAAAGGCCAGCGGATCGCCGATGGCTACTACCTCGCCGACAAGCCGGACGAAAACAATGCCGAGGCAAACACCGCGGGTTGTTATGCCCGTGTGCTTTACCGCGACGGGAAAAAGAGCGATCCCTTCATCCTCGCCGGTGCCAGCTTCCATCCGTTTACCGTCCGCATGGATGACCGCATCTTCACGGTGGACATGCGCAAGCGCCTGTGGCCCATGCCCTTCACGGTGAACCTGGACAAGTTCACCGCCGAGTTCCACCCCGGCACCATGAAGCCGTCGAAGTTTGTCAGCGAAATCACCCGCATTGAAAAAGGCAGCGAGGCGAAGGTCACCATCCAGATGAACGAGCCGATGCGCTACGAGGGCCTCACCTTTTTCCAAGCCAGCTACGGCCCGCCCGGTGCGGCTCCCGGCGCGAAAATGTATTCTGTATTTGAAGTCGTGCGAAACCCGGCCGACAAGTGGCCGGAATACAGTTTGTATATCGTCGCCTTCGGAATGCTCGTCACTTTCCTCACGAAACTCGGCTCGTTCCTCGGTGCCGCATCCCGCAAGAAACACCGCCATGTCTAACTCCTCAAACCTCGCCGGGCGCTGGGCCGCCGCGGTGCTTGTGATCGTCGGACTCGCTGCGATCCTTTATAACGTCGTCGTGGACAACATGCCGAAGGGCGATGTCCGGAAGGTCGAGCACTACACGCCGTGGACGCAAGAAACCATCGACATCGCGGAAACGATTCCCGTCCAGAACGGCGGCCGCATCAAACCGCTTTCCACTTACGCCGGTTTCACGATGCTGGGTTGCCACGGTGCCCGCTCCATGGAGATCCAGGGCGACGATGGCAAAACCATCAAGCTCAAGCCCATGGCCTGGATGCTCGACGCCCTGTTCCGCCCCGAGTTTTCCATCGAGCAACCGACCTTCCGCGTGGACAACTCCGCCGCCCTCGAAGCGATCGGCGTGAAACCCCGCGGCAAACGCGATCGCTACAGTTACAGCGACCTCCAACCGGGCCGTGACAAACTCGTGGAACTCGCAAAAACCTACGAAGCCATCGACGCGAAAAAGCGCGAGCCCGTGCAGAACCAGATCGTCGATCTCGCCTACAACCTCCGCAACTACGAAGCGTTGTTAGGCTATTTCGGTTTCGCCCGTTACGGCATCACGCTGACCGGCTCCGGCGACGCCACCACACCGGACCAGCGCGCCGACGTCAGCGCCGTGATGCAGACCGCACCGCAGATCCGCCAGCAAATCGCCCAGACCAAGGGCCAGGGAAAACCCCTTGAGCCCCGCATCCAGAGCATTCTCGAACAAGTGCTCGATGCTTCGAATTTCTCGAAATTCGGACTCTTCATCCTGCCGCCCTCCGATGCGAAGGACCACACCTGGCAGAGCGCCGGCAACGTGATCATGGACGTCATGAGCGCGCAGATCAAACAGACGGACCTCGCTGTCGGCGACATCAAGCTGCTGGAATCCGCGGCCCGCGCCATTTCCAAGGACGAGGCGACCTTCCGCGGCGACCTCGGCGTCCTGCGCGACGCGCTCGCCAAACGCGCCGAGGCCCGCGGCGAATACAAGCACATCGTCCAGGAAGCCGGATACTATCGGAAAAACTGGTTCCTTTATGCGATGATCTTTTTCCTGATGGGTAGTCTGTCCGCTCTCGGCATGTGGGCTCTCGGCGGCACCAGAGCCGGTACCGTGCTGGCGTGGACCACCTTGATCCCGACTGCTATCGGTCTCGGCTATTGTATCACCGCGATCACACTACGATGCATTATGATGGAGCGTCCGCCTATCGGAAACCTCTACGACACCACCATCTTTATCGCCACCGCAGTGACCTTTATCGCTTTGCTAGTCGAGCTGATGACCCGCCGCCGCTTCGCCCTTGGAATCGCGCCTATTCTTGGCACCCTTCTTGTCATTCTCAGCCGTCGGTTCGAGTTGGGTGACGCGAAGGACCACATGGATCCGCTGCCTGCGGTGTTGAATTCGAATTTCTGGCTGACCATCCACGTCATCACCATCACCCTCGGCTACTCGGCCGGCCTGCTCAGTTCCTTCCTCTCCTGCGCCTATCTGCTTATGCGCGGACTGGGGCTTGACGGCGGCGACAAGGATCTGCGCCGCGCGCTCACCCGCGCGGTTTACGGAATGCTCTGCCTCACACTCTTCCTCTCACTCGTCGGCACCGTGCTCGGCGGCATCTGGGCGAACTACTCGTGGGGCCGCTTCTGGGGCTGGGATCCCAAGGAAAACGGCGCGCTGCTCATCGTGCTCTGGACGCTCGCAGTTCTCCACGCCCGCCTCGGCGGTTACATCAAGGAATGGGGAATCCACTTCGCCGCCGTCTTCACCGCCATCGTTGTCACGTTCTCTTGGTGGCACGTGAATTTCCTCGGCGTCGGACTCCACAACTACGGCTTCACCGCCGGCAAGGATACGATCAAATACTTCTACGCCACCATGCTCTGCGTGCTCGCCTTCGGGATGATCGCCAAGGTTCTCGAAGACAACGCAAAGGCCCGGACGAGGGTTTTGAAGCAGGCAGAACCCTTGGAGGCCTGAGCAAGTCTGCGGGATGCGCTTGAATTCTCCCAAGTGAATCCCCAGCCTCGCCCTTGTGGCCGCCCCCGCTTCATCCCGACCCATCGCCTTCTTCGCCCACGAGCGCGGCGACGCACGGGTGATGAAGCGGATCGCCGCGTTCCAGTCGCAGGGCAGGGAAGTCATCGGCTTCACCTTCCACCGCGTCCGCGACAAGGCGGACGTCCCGCCGACTTGGGAAAACATCCATCTCGGCACCACCTATAACCGCCGCTACCTCCAGCGGCTGTGGGTGTTCGCAAGCTGCGTCGGAGTGCTGTGGAAATACCGGCAACGCTTGGGAAACTGCGGCACGCTGTACGTCGTCAACTCCGACAACGCGATGCTCGCCCTGCTCGGCCGCTTTTTCGCCGGACCCCGCGTGCCGCTCGTTCTCGAACTCGCCGACATCCAGCCCGCGATGACCGGCAGCGGCGTTGTTTCGAAAGTCCTCCGCGCCATCGAGCGGTTCGTGCTCAAACGTTCCGAATTACTCGTCACCACCTCGCCGGGATTTGTCAGAAACTACTTTCAGCCTGTCCAAGGCTATGCGGGAGAAATTTTCCTGTTGGAAAACAAGGTTTACCCCAGCCACCGGCTGCCGCCTGTGAAAACGGAGACCACCGGCCCCATGGCAAATGGTCGTCCATGGGTGATCGGTTGTTTCGGAGCCCTCCGCTGCCAGCGCAGTTTGGAAATCATGCATGCGCTCGCTACGAAGTTAGGCGGTCAGGTCCGCTTCGTCCTCCGCGGCTATCCGGCGGGAACGATTGCGGATGATTTTGAGAAGCTTTTGGGCAACCTCCCGAATCTCCAGTTTCTCGGTCCTTACAATTATCCGGACGATCTTGCTGAAATGTATGCGGGCATCGACTTCAACTGGGCCTTCGACATGAGCGATCCCAACGGCAACTCCGCCTGGCTCCTGCCCAACCGGATCTACGAAGGCGGTTGTTTCGGCGTGCCGGTGATCGGTGCGAAAGACACGGAGACCGGAAACTGGATCGAGCAAAACGACCTCGGCTGGACCTTCTCCGAGCCGCTGGGGGCAAGTCTGGCAAACTTCTTCCAATCCCTTTCCCGATCCGACTGGAAGTCGATGAAAACCCGCTGTGCCGCCCACCCCCGCCAGGAATTCACCGGGGAAGCCGACTACGTCCGACTGATGGAGCACCTGAAATAAGGAGGGTCGATCTTCGGTCGACCAGGTCCATGAAAAGCCAATGCATGGAGGCTTGCCGCATCACATTGGCTTTTCATGGACATGGCGGATCGGAGTCCGCCTTTCCTTGGGATCATAGACCGTCTATGGCACAGGACGGGCTAACTGATTTTTCGAGCCACCCACCACTCCCGAACCAGTGGCAGTTGGATCAGCGTTCCTGCAATCACGCAGAAAGTGATGTCCGGAATGAAAGTCGGATGCAGGTTGGGTGTCAGATGATTCTGATAGGCCGCGAAGGCGAGGGTGACCGCGATGAACAAATGAAACGGGCCCAACAGGCGGATGAGTCCTGCGTAGCCATGCGGTCTGGCACACGCCAGCGCGGAGGCGATCCCGATGCAGCCGAACGCCGCCGACGCCATCTTCAGCCAATAGTTTAGCAGCGGATCGTATGGGATCGTGTTCGCTCCCATGTCATACAACTGGTTCGTCGCGATCTCCCAGGTGGAGAACGTGAAGAAAAAGGAAATGCCCCAACCGCACGCGCTCGCGAGCAGGCCGAGCCGCAGGACATTCAGCCAGGCTCGCGAAGTCGGAAGCATGGATCAGGGTAAATTCGTGATCCCCATCAGGAAACGGTCGCACTCACGTGCCGCACCACGGCCTTCGTTGATCGCCCAGACGACGAGCGATTGGCCGCGGCGGACGTCGCCAGCGGCGAAAACTCCGGGGACATTCGTTGTGAAGCTGCCGTGCTCGGCTTTGATGTTCGAGCGGGCGTCCGTATCGAGAGCAAATTTTTGAATGACTTCGGTTTCCGGACCGGTGAAGCCCATGGCCAGCAGCGCGAGCTGGCAGGGGATGACGCGGAGCGTGCCTTCCACATCCTTCGGGAGGAAACGGCCCTGATCGTCCTTTGCCCACTCGATCTCGACGATTTCAAGACCGCTGAGATTGCCTGCGGCGTCCTTGATGAAACGCTTGGTCTGGACGAGATAGTGGCGCGGGTCCTTGCCTTGGATGGCCGCGGCTTCTTCCTGACCGTAGTCCATCTTGTAAACTTTCGGCCACTCGGGCCATGGGTTGTTAGCCGCACGCTTTTCGGGAGGCATCGGCATGATTTCCAACTGGATCACGCTCTTGCAACCGTGGCGCAGGCTGGTTCCGACGCAGTCGGTGCCGGTGTCGCCGCCGCCGATGACGACGACGTCCTTGCCGGTGGCGTTGAGCGTCGGATTGGTGCCGTCGAACTGGTGGTCGAGCTGATAGCGGGTGTTGGTGGTGAGAAACTCCATCGCCATGTAGACGCCGGTGGCGTCACGGTTTTCGATCGGGAGATCGCGGCCGGCGGTGGCGCCGCAGCAGAGGATGACGGAGTCGAAATCCTTGCGGAGTTTTTCGGCGCTCCACTCGCTGTCCTTGCCGATGAAGATACCGGTTTTGAAAACGATGCCTTCCTCCGCCATCAGGTTGACGCGGCGTTGGACGACGAGTTCCTTGTCGAGTTTCATGTTAGGTATGCCATACATGAGCAGGCCGCCGATGCGGTCCTCGCGTTCGAAAACGGTGACGCTGTGGCCGGCTTGGTTGAGCTGGTCGGCACAGGCG
>JBDSNC010000286.1:0-9842 GCA_039915545.1 Luteolibacter sp. | reverse complement strand
GAGCACCATGTAACGGCTGATGGTGGTGCCGAGGGTGCATTTGATCAGGAAGGTCGAGGCGAAGTCGTCGAGGTGGGTGATCTTCTTGTTATCCTCGCTGGCGAACTGGTAGATGGGCAGGAAGCGCTCTTCCGCATTGAAGGCAAAGTGGCGGGCGTTGTTGTTGGCGAAGTAGTAGGTGCTGTCGCGATTGCTGACGATGAAGAGCTGGAGGAAACAGAGGAGGGTCTTGCTGTAGCCGTTGCCGGGGTCGTTCTTGTATTCGACGATCTGCTCCATGGCCCGGCGCGGGTTGATGCCGAGAGTCTTCAGCTCGATCTGCACACAGGGCACCCCGTTGATGAGGATGATGACATCGTAGCGGTGGTGGCTGTTGTCCGTGTTGACGCGGAGCTGGTTGATGACCTCGAAGGAGTTTTTGCACCAGTCACGGATGTTGACGAGGGTGTAGTTCAGCGGCGTGCCGTCATCGCGGACGAAGCTGTTCATCGCCCGGAGGGTGCGGGCGGCGGTGAAGACATCCGGCGTGATGATCTCCTCCATGAGCCGGGCGAACTCGGAATCAGTGAGGTGGACCCGGTTGAGGGCTTCGAACTTTTCGCGGAAGTTGGCTTCGAGACTGGCGCGGTCGCGGATGTCGCGGCGATATTCGTATTTGAGAGACTGAAGTTTCCCAATAAAACCGGTTTCGAGATGCTCCTCTCTTAGGATTGACGAGTGGCGCCGGGAATCGTTCTCGGAAAAGTTCATTGAAAATTAAAAATACCGGCGTTCTTCCCAAGTGGCGCGATGGCGGAAGAACGGGGATGGAAAAGGGCATTCTTCAGCGCCACGCTAACAATCAAGAGCTTGGGGGGAAGGAGAAAATCGGAAAAACGGCGGGGAGGTTCGGCGTGATCTCCACGCGCAAAAGAGCCATGCGAGCCCTGCCGCGCGGGAGTTGATGTCACACATTGCCACTCATGCCGGGATCAGGCGGCGCGGTGGGTGATGGTGTCGCTCCAGTCGGACAAGCCGGTGGAGCCGCCGATGCCGCGGAGGTGGACGGCATAAACCCGGCCGGGGATGAGCCCGCCGATGACGATGCGGCGATCATCGGCATTCTCCAATGCGTTTCAGGCACCGACGCTCGCAGAGCGACGCTACAAAAAAACGGCAGCCCTTGCGGACTGCCGTTTTGAGAATACGACGGTCACAGACCGACGCGACAGGATCAGATTCCCTTCTTCACCACGTCGGTGAGGAGGTCGATGACGCGGTTGGAGTAGCCCCACTCGTTGTCATACCAGCTGATGAGCTTGAAGAACGTGGAGTTCAGTTCGATGGAAGAACCGGCGTCGAAAATCGACGAGCTCTTGTCGTGGATGAAGTCGGTGGAGACCACTTCGTCTTCGGTGTAGGCGAGGATGCCCTTGAGGTAGGTCTCGGAAGCGTTCTTGAGCGCTGCCTTGATTTCCTTGAGGGAAGTTTCCTTGGTCGTCTTCACGGTGAGGTCGACAGCTGAAACGGTCGGGGTCGGCACGCGGAACGCCATGCCGGTGAGCTTGCCAGCCACTTCAGGACAGACGAGGGCGACAGCCTTCGCCGCACCGGTGGTGGACGGGATGATGTTGATCGCGGCGGAACGGCCACCTTTCCAATCCTTCTTGGAAGGACCATCGACCGTCTTCTGGGTCGCGGTGTAGGAGTGGATGGTGGTCATGAGGCCTTCGGCGATGCCGAAACCTTCCTTGAGAAGCACGTGGACGATCGGCGCAAGGCAGTTCGTGGTGCAGCTCGCGTTGGAGATGATGTGGTGCTTGGCAGGATCGTAGAGATTGTCGTTCACGCCGACGACGAAAGTTCCGTCCTCACCCTTCGCAGGAGCGGAAATGATGACCTTCTTGGCACCGGCGGTGATGTGGCCCTTGGCTTTTTCAGCTTCGGTGAAGAGGCCGGTGGACTCGATGACGACTTCGACGCCGAGCTCTTTCCATGGCAGACCTTCCGGGCTACGTGCGCTCACGACCTTGATCTCGTGGCCGTTGACGACGATGATGTCGTCTTCTTCGAGCTCAGGGGAGGACTTCTTCGAGGAAACGCTGCCGCTGAACTTACCCTGTGTGGAGTCGTATTTGAGCAGGTAGGCGAGGTTGTCCGCAGGAACGATGTCACCGACGGCGGCGACATTGAAGGTGGTTCCAAGGTGGCCTTGTTCGACGAGGGCACGGAAGACAAGGCGGCCGATGCGGCCGAATCCGTTGATGGCAATTGTGGTAGGCATGACAGTATTTCAAAATACCGATGCGGCTCTTCCGCCCGGCGGCGGGATTGTGCATGCAGAATGGCAAGCGTCAATCTTCGGACACGATTTCGATGCAAAATGCGGTATTTCTCGGAATCTGCGCCCCGGGTCCTTGCCAGCGGGTGTGTCAGTGAAAGTAGTGGGCAAAAACGCACCCGTTCCGGATGAAGATTGAGGAATCAGAAAATCAAAAATCAAGGTTCCTCAATCATCAATCGGCAATCAAAACGCCGCGCCTGGGTCAGCTCTCACTGACAGGATAAATGAATGACGATTGTTGATTTTTGATTTGGAAGACCCGGGCAATGGCCAACTCTCCAAAAAACCATCCTGCCCACGGCTTTCGGCCCCCCCCTTGCCAGCTTGCCGCTTGACGGAAAAACACCGTCGATGCAGTGTTCGAGGTGAATTCAAACAACTGATCAACATGGACCCACAGCCTCCTATTTCTCCGCAACAAGCTCCCAGCACCAACTGGAGACTCTATTTCGAACTGCTTTCGTTCGCCGGATTCATTTTCCCTGTCGGCCAGATTCTGGGACCGCTGGTCCTGTGGATCGTGAAAAAAGACAGCGACGCCATCGCCGACGCGGCGGGCAAGCAGGTGATCAATTTCAACATCTCCTGGGTCCTATGGAGCATCGTGAGTTGTGGACTTGGTATTTTCGTGTGGCTGGTCATCGCCATCATCGCGACGATCAAGGCCGCCAACAACGAGCCGTTCAAGCACCCGTGGGTGATCGGGTTTTTGAAATAGGGTCTGATCTGACGGACCGCGAGTCTCCGACTCGCCTCTTTGACAGGGTCGCGATTCTGAAGAGCGAGTCAGAGACTCGCGGTCCGGGATTTTGTCTGCAATCGTCTCCGCCGCTCTATTTTCTCCGTGAAAACCCAGCTCGCCGCATCCATTCTCGCCGTATGCCTCTGCGCCTGCGCGAATTCAGGCAGAAAGATCGAACTGGCTTACGAGGGAGGCTGCGCCCATGATCACCGTTTGCCGGAACTGAAACTCGATGCCGCCGACCGGAAGCTGTTGGCCAGACGCTCGGACTCACCCGCTTCGGCGGCGGACTGTTATTTCCTGCTACCTCCCTCCTATTTCTCAAACGTCGAGAACACGCCCGAACGCCGAGCCACTCTCGTGGACAGGGACTCGCTGACGAGCCACTATCTCCATGCAAAACACTGGTTCGAATGTGACGGTGGCGGATTCGAAGTGACGATCCGTGTGTTCGACGCCGCAGACGGTCCGCTCGTGGCAATCCTGTCCTCCACCTATCCGCAGGAAACTCTTTTGAATAACCAAGGTGCGCCAGTTGGCGATCTCCAAGGGATCGCGGTCAACCGGCCCCGGTTCTGGCGCTTCCGCGACGGCAAATGGACGGAAGTGGATGGCAAAATCCTCCCGGCAATCGACAAGGAGTTCGTGTTGGACCGTTATCGAAACCATTACAAGGCGCACCTCAAGAACGCCGACCAGCAGAAATCCATCTGGCTGGAGTACGAGCTGCCCGCCACCGGCGGAAGAGTTCCCCTAACCGGGCGGGAAAACTTCATGGATCCTGGCGAGACCTACACCTGGAAGTCTTTTCGATTCAACGGAAAGCGATTCGTTCCTGAGAACAGTAATCCGGGCGACCGTTAGGACTGGGAACTCACGCCCCCAGCGTCGGATCGTAGTCCTTCGGTGTTCAGATGATTTTCTCGATGCTGTGTTTAAGGACTGATCTGCCGGACCGCGAGTCTCTGACTCGCTTGTGAAAGCCGGGCCAAAGTGTGGCAGCAGTTGCTTCGTTTCTTTGGCGTTTCTTTCGCTGGCGAGTCAGAGACTCGCGGTCCGGCCGTCACGCCCCCAGCGTCGGATCGTAGTCTTTCGGCGCGCGGATGATTTTCTCGATGCCGTGTTTGGTGACGAGGTTGCCGCCGGAGGAGCGGCTCTTGATGCCGAACTCGGCGAAGTGGAGCGGGCGGATGAGGTTTTTCATCCGCAGGCCGGACTTGAGGTGGACTAACAACATCTGCGCGGCGCTTTCCTCGTTGGTCTTGTGGAAGGCGAAGTAGAGGATGCGGCTGCCCGGCGTGCCCTTGGTGAGGTCGTATTCCTTGTCGCGGGTGATGCCGCCGACGGTGAAACGCTTGGCAAGGATGGCGCCATCGCGGCCATCCCGATAGATCATCGAGTAGATGAGGTCCTCATCCTTGCGGAAAATGGCGACCCGCAGGGGCTTCTGGCCGACGAAGACCTTCTCCGCCACCTTCACGACGCGCATCTTGCCGTCCTGGGTGAAGGCGATGATGTCATCAATGGTGGAGCATTTTTCCACGGGTTCGCCGTCTTTCTTCAGGCCGTAGCCGGCGAAGCCGTTCTTCGCATCCAGATAGAGCGTCTCGGTGGCGGCGATGACCTGGGTGCGGTCGACGCGGTCGAAGGATGCGATCTCGGTTTTGCGCTCGCGGTCCTTGCCGTATTTCTTCTGGAGGTCCTCGTACCACTTGATGGTGAAGCGGGTGAGGTTGCGGAGATTTTTATCAGTCTCTTCGATGAGTTTTTCGAGGCCGCGGATTTCCTCGTCAGCCTTGAAGGCGTCGAACTTGGAAATGCGCTTGATTTTGATTTCTGTCAATCTAACGAGGTCGTCCTCGGTGACCTCGCGCTTGAGGAGTTTCTTGAACGGCTTGAGGCCGTCGTCGATGGCCTTGAGCACGGCTTCCCAGGTTTCGCATTCCTCGATGTCCCGATAGATGCGGTTCTCGATGAAGATTTTCTCAAGCGAGCTGAAATGCCATTTCTCGGCGAGTTCGCCGAGTTTGATTTCCAGCTCCATCTTCAGCAGCTCGCGCGTGTGGTGGGTGACGCGGCGGAGGATGTCGGAAACGCCCATGAACACAGGCTTGCCCTCGGTAATGACGCAGGCGTTGGGAGAGATGGTGAGCTCGCTGTCGGTGAAGGCGTAGAGCGCGTCGCGGGTCTGTTCCGGATCGGCACCGGCGGGCAGATAGACGAGGATGTCCGCGTGGGCGGCGGTGTTGTCCTCTATCTTGGCGATCTTGATCTTCCCCTTGTCGGCAGCGGCGACGATGGACTCCATCAGATTGCCGGTGGTGGTGCCGAAGGGAATTTCCGTGATGCGGAGGATGCCTTTTTTATCCGTGTCGATGCGGGCGCGGACGCGGACTTTTCCACCGCGCAGACCGTCGCGGTAATCGGACGCGTCCATGATGCCGCCGGTGGGGAAATCCGGGACGAGCGTGAACGGCTGGTCGCGCAGGACGGCGATGGAGGCTTCGATGAGCTCGTGGAAATTGTGCGGCAGGACCTTGCAGGCGAGGCCGACGGCGATGCCCTCGACGCCTTGCGCGAGAAGCAGCGGGAATTTCACCGGCAGGGTGTCCGGCTCCTTGCGGCGGCCGTCATAGCTGGGAAGCCACTCGGTGGTTTTCGGGTTGAAAACGACGTCGTTGGCGAATTTTGTGAGGCGCGCCTCGATGTAACGGGGAGCGGCCGCGCCGTCGCCAGTGAGGGTGTTTCCCCAGTTTCCCTGGGTGTCGATGAGCAGGTCCTTCTGCCCGAGCCCGACGATGGCGGCGCCAATGGACTGGTCGCCGTGCGGGTGGTAGTTCATCGTGTTTCCAACGATACCGGCGACCTTGTTGTAACGGCCGTCGTCGATTTCGTCCATGGCGTGGAGGATCCGGCGCTGCACAGGCTTCAGGCCGTCGAACAAATGCGGCACCGCGCGTTCGAGGATCACGTAGCTGGCGTAATCGAGGAAATAGTCGGAATACATCGCGCCAAGCGAGGCATGTTGGTCCGGATCGTGCGTCATGTGGCGGATTGGTTAAAGAACCCGGAGCATCCGCGCAAGCCTGACGTTTTCCGCAGATTCCCAGCCTTGCCGTCTGGTATCCGGGTGCTATTCGTTGGAAATGACTATGAGCTCTGGAATCGGACGCCGCGATTGGCTGAAAACCGCGGCACTGGGCGGTACCGCAGCGGTAATCTCCCGCACTGCCGCAACTGCTGAGCCGATCGGTGCTCCCGGAAAAAAGGTGCGTGGAGTGGTTTTCATGGTCTCTGACGGCATGAGCCCCGGCGTGCTGACCCTCGCCGAAGCCTATTCCAAGCTGACCCGCCAGAAGGGCACCCAATGGTGGTCCATTTTCAACGACCGCAGCGCCTCGCGGGGGCTCATGGACACTGCGTCCGCAAACTCAATGGTCACCGACTCCGCTGCGGCGTCCAGTTCGTGGGGCGGAGGCCAGCGGGTCAACAACGGCTCGATCAATGTGAGCACCAGTGGCCAGGAAATCAGCCCGATCGCGGAAATTTTAAAAAACAAGGGCGCGCGCATCGGCCTCGTCAGCACCGCCACCATCACCCACGCCACGCCCGCCGGGTTCGCTTCGTCCGTTTCGAAACGCGGAGAGGAGGACGACATCGCGCCGCAGTATCTGAACCGCGTGGACGTGATTCTCGGCGGCGGCTCCGGACATTTCAGTAAAAACGACAGGAAGGACAAACGTGACCTGTCCGGCGAGTTCGCCGCGGCGGGGTATGGTGTCATCGCCAGCCGCGACGCGCTGCTCGCCGCACGCGATGAAAAACTGCTAGGCACTTTCACCCGCGGTCACCTGCCCTTCTCGCTGGATCGTGACAACAATCCGGAAATCGCGGCGAAGGTCCCCACCCTCTCGGAAATGGCAACCGCCGCGCTCACCCGTTTCCTCGCCAGTGACAAGCCGTTCCTGCTTCAGGTGGAAGGCGCGCGCATCGACCACGCCGCGCACCTCAACGACATCGGAGGATTGTTAGGCGACCAGCTCGCCTTCGATGACGCCGTCGCCACAGTTGTCGCGCTGATCGGAAAACGCGACGACATCCTGCTCGTCGTCACCAGCGATCACGGCAATTCAAACCCCGGCCTCAACGGCATGGGCGGCAGTTATTCGGAGAGCAACAAGACGTTTTCCACCATCACCCGCTTCAAGGCATCCCACGAGCGCATCCTCGCCGAGTGGAACGCCCAACAAGGCAGCAACGCCGGGGAAGTCACCGCGTTGATTCAGAAACATCTCGGATTCACCCTGAAACCAGAGGAAGCGGACGCCCTGTTGGAAATCGTCGCGAAGCATCCGGTCATCGAATGGAGCGAGCAACTCAGCAAGCCGGAAGGACTGCTCGGCCAGTTCGCCGGAAACCACACGGGTATCGGCTGGACCGGCACCACCCATACCTCCGATCCTACGATCATCTCCGCCGTCGGACCGCAGTCGGACCGGTTCTCGGGCATGGTGCGGAACTCGGACGTCTTCGGCCACCTCGTGGAAATGTTGGGATAACATACCGCCGCACGAGCATGGTCGAAAATTTGATAGAACTGGTGGCAAGAATCTGGAAGGCGGATTCGGAATTGCGCGACAGCAGTCTTGTGGGCGAATCCCCGCTGGATAAAAAATCACGGAAGAGGGTCGCCTGGTTGTGCGGATCACTCCTGTTTTTCCTGGCTTTGGCGGGCATTGCCTGGGAGTGGTTCAATTTTCATTCCCCCACATGACAATTCGAATGCTTCACCACGTCGCAGTCATCGCGTCGGACTACGTCCGCTCGAAGCATTTCTATACCGAGGTGCTCGGGCTGGAGATCATCGCGGAAACGCACCGCGCGGAACGAAATTCCTACAAGCTGGATCTCGCCGTTCCCGGTGGATCACAGATCGAGCTATTCTCGTTTCCTGATCCACCGAAGCGCCAATCCTATCCGGAAGCCTGCGGACTGCGGCACCTCGCGTTCGCGGTGAGTGAACTGGATCGCGATGTGGCGGAGTTGATAGAAAAAGGAATTTCCGTGGAGTTGATCCGCGTGGATGAAATTACGGGAAAGCGATTCACTTTCTTTGCGGATCCCGATGGGCTGCCCATCGAGCTTTACGAGATCTGAGACAAGGAATGGCTGACTCCGCTCCTTGATGGCGGTTCAGGCGTGGCTGGTCGTGAAGAAGATTTCCATGCGGTGATGGAGATCATCGTAGAAGCGCTTTTTGATCGCTTCGAGCGCGGCACGCTTGTCGATTTCGGCGACGCCGATGGATTGCTCTTCGAGCTTCATTTTCTCGGCAAAGGATTTCTCCATTTCCGTCAACGAGTCGAGGAACTCACGCGCCGCACGGGTGTGCTCGACGCCATCGACCAGCGCGTTTTCCAACCGCTGGTTGCGGGTGACGGCGATGAGATTTCCGTTAGCGAGCTGATCCATGTAGCGCACGCGGCTCTGGCGGAAAGCGCGGTGCTCGGTGTCGAAGGTGATTTCATCGCGGTCCACCAGCGTGTCGTAAGGGCCGGGCTTGGTGAAAAATTTCACGATCAGCGGGATGGTATCGACCAGCATGAAGAGCATCGTCAGCACGATGTAGGTGTAGAACGCGAATTGGCCGCCTTGGTTTCCGGCTTTGAAAAGAGCGTGGAGGGCGAGCGTCTGGGTGAGGATGTCTCGACGGGGTTCGGCCCGCATGGCGTCGATGCGGTTGGACTCTTCCGTGGCGACTCCGGCGAGTTCACCTTGGACGCGGGTGAGTTCGGCGAGACGGGTATCGATCTGTTGTTTGATCGTCAGACGAAGCGCGTTTTGTTGGGTGACGAATTGCTCGGCCTGGTCGTTCTCCACCCGCTGTTTCAACCCGGCAACGCGTTCGGCTTCCGTTTTGTTCGCCTGGGCGATCTCCGCGAGTTTCTTTTCAAACAGGGTGATGGCCGCCGCTTCGGCCTGGCGGGCCTGGGTTTGCAGGCTGGCTTTTTCCGCAGTGAGGTGTTCGAGCAAACCACCGAGGCGCTTCGATTCCTCGCGGCGCGGCTCAAGCTGGTCGGCACGGATCGAGCGCGCGCGCGGCCCCTCGCCTTTCATCCCGGAACGCTGGCCGTTGAGCTCGCGCTCGAACTCCGCCTGCCAGAAACCGAGCTCGGTTTGCAGCTTCTCGTATTGCGGGGTGAACTCGGCGGATTGTTTTTCCACGACCGCCAGACGTTCACGGAAAGGCGCGGTTCCTTCGTCGATAGCTGCCTTGATTTCCTTCTGTTGGTCGGCGGTCAGGCCGGGAATGGCGGACGAGGCATCTTCATTTTTCTGAAGGATGAATTTCGCCTGGAATGACTCGTTCCACTTCGTGCGCTGCTCGGCGAGCGCGGTTTCGAGCGTGGTGACTTGGGAGCGGATCTTTTCCTTCTCGTTTTCAAACCCGGTGCGAACGACTTCGATTTCCGCCGCGCGGTCCTTTTCGATCACAGAAGAAACCGTGTCGCGGAAAAGCAGCAGCACGAGCGGGTGGGCGATGGTGATGCCCATCAGGATCGCGACAACCACCCGCAGCGAAAACTGCGCGAGCTTCCGGAAGATCGACATATAGGGTCGGTAGCCGGCGAGCAACGCACGGTCGATGGTGAGGATGATGAACGACCAGACCGCGGCGACCGGGTAAATGACGCGGGCGTTGTCGGTGAGCGTCGAAAGCGCGTAAGCGCAGGCGATGAAAGCGAAGGCGCACGGGACGAGCACGGTCGCGCCAAA
>JBDSNC010000239.1:0-3867 GCA_039915545.1 Luteolibacter sp. | reverse complement strand
GCAGCAACGAATGCCTACTCCCGTTTTCAGTGGCCTTGAGGCTTTTGCCTTGGCTCCCATTCCTTCCGCGAGCGCGAGCGGACGGAGAGTACGACGGGGATGCCCGGGGCCGGATGGGCGGCGCGGTATTTGTTGACGATGTAGGACTCGTAGCTGTTGGCCATGAGGCGCTTGTCGTTGACGAAGAGGACGATGGTCGGCACAGGGATGACGCTGTATTTCTCCTCCACGGCGGCGGTGGCGTAGTAGAGCTTGAGGCGTTTGCGCAGCTTGTTGTCGATCGGCGGCGGGGTGGCTTCGAAGGCACCTTGCAGGATGCGGTTGAGCTGGCCGGTGCCGGGGATGTTCTGCGCGCCCTTTTTGATTTTCAGGGATTCCTTGAGCACGTGGTCGACGGAGCCGCCGGTCTTGGCGGAGCAGGCGACGAAGGGGGCGTAGTGGAGGAAAAACAGCTCCTTGCGGACGTGTTCGGTAGCTTCCTCAAGCCGCGCGGTGCGGTTTGCTCCGGGGTGGAAGAGATCGAACTTGTTCAGCACGATCAGGCAGGGCTTTTTCTCCTCCATGATGAGCTGGGCGATTTTCCGGTCCATCGAGGTGACGCCGGCCATCAGGTCGATGACCAGCACGCAGAGGTCGGAGCGGCGGACTGCCTTCTCGGTGCGCATGGCGGAGAAAACTTCGACGGAATTGTCGCGCTTGGCCCGCGGGCGGAGGCCGGCGGTGTCGATGAGGGTGAAATTCTCGCCCTCAAAGGTATAGGGGAGGTCGACGGCGTCGCGGGTGGTGCCGGCGATTTCGGAAACGATGGTGCGCTCGTCCTTGAGAATGGCGTTGACCAGTGAGGATTTGCCGGCGTTCGGTTTGCCGACGATGGCGAGCTTGATTCCGACGGCTTCGGCGACTTCGGCTTCGGCCTCGGTTTCTGAAACAAGCGGGGCGATGACGGCGTCGATTTCATCACAGAGATGGCCGAAATTGCGGCCGTGTTCGGCGGAAACGAAAACGCTGTTGCCGAGTCCGAGACGGGTGAAATCCGAGTGCGAGTTCTCGTGTTTGTCGTCGTCCACCTTATTAATTACCAAAAGCACGGGCGGCTTGGCCTTGCGGAGCTTTTGCGCGAGCGCCTGATCGACCGCGGTGAGGCCTGAATGTGCATCCACCACGAAAAGAATCAGATCCGCCGTCTGCATGGCGATGTCCGCCTCGATGCTGACTTGTTCGTCGAAGCCGTCCTCGATGCCGCCGCCGATGCCGCCGGTGTCGATGAGCGTGCAGGCGACCTGCGTGGCCTTTGATGGCGCGGCGATGCGGTCGCGGGTGACGCCCGGTTGGTCGTGGACGATGGCGATCTTCCGTCCGGCGAGGCGGTTGAAGAGGGCGGACTTGCCGACATTAGGGCGTCCGACGATGGCAACAGTAGGCATGGGGAAAAGAATGCGGAATTTGAAATCAGGAAACAAGGCCGGAGCCATGGAAAGAAAAACCCCGCCATTGCTGGCGGGGTTAATTACCGAAACGGGGATGGCGGAGCGGACGGGACTCGAACCCGCGACCTCCAACGTGACAGGCTGGCGCTCTAACCAACTGAGCTACCGCTCCATGTCCCGTTCGGGTGCGGGAAGCTATTTACCGACCCACTTGCGTGCAACCTCTTTTTTACGCTTTTGCGAAATTTTTTCCGAGGGGTTAAAACGCTCACGAAAGTGTCTCGATAACAGCTTCCAGAGAGGCTGAGTCCTCGACAGAATGGACGGTAGCTTCCTTGTCGATTTTCCCAACAAGTCCGGCGAGGACCTTGCCGGGTCCGAGTTCGAGGAAGGTTTTGTGGCCCATCGCGATGAGCGCCTGGATGGATTCTGTCCAACGAACCGAGCCAGTGACCTGCTTTTCCAGCATCGGGCGGATTTCCGCAGGATCGGAAACGACGGATGCGCCGTAGTTGCAGACGACCGGGATGGAAGGGGACTGCAGGGAAACTCCGGCGAGCTCGGCGGCGAGCTTGACCTGGGCGCTTTGCATCAGGCGCGAGTGATAGGCACCGGCGACGTTCAGCTTGATCGCCCGGCGGATGCCGAATTCCTTCGCCTGGGCAACGGCTGCATCGATTCCGGCGACGGTGCCTGAAAGCACGATTTGTCCCGGTGCGTTCAAATTCGCCACATCCACGTCCGCTGCGGCCGCGAGGGCGCGGACCTGGCTTTCATCGCCGCCGATCATCGCCGCCATCGCCCCCTCGGTGGCGAGGCAGGCTTCTTCCATGAATTCTCCCCGGCGGGCGACCAGGCGCAAGCCGTCTTCGAACGAAAACGTTCCAGCCGCCGCGTGGGCCGTGAATTCACCGAGCGAAAGCCCCGCTGCGGCCACGGGCTCGAAATTCGGCAGGCGTTTGCGCAGCAGGGCGAGTGCGATCATTCCGTGGAGATAAAGCGCAGGCTGGCAGTAAGCGGTGCGGGTCAGTTCCTCCTCGGGGCCGTCGAACATGATGTCCGAAATGGAATAGCCCAGCGCCTCATCCGCCTGATGCACCATGCTGCGGGCCAGTGCGGAACTTTCCGCCCAATCCTTGCCCATACCCACCTTCTGGGCGCCCTGACCTGAAAACAGAAGAACGATTTTGCTCATGTCCGGCGAGGTTAAGGGAAGCACCAGCCACTAGGAAAGAGGAAATAGTCGCCCGAATTTCACCCTTATTTGCAAGATTCTCCCTCGCCGCAGGGTGATGTCTGTGGTCACCTGCCAGACCTTGACCCGCCCCCTGCCATGAACGTCCTTTTTTTGAAAAACGCCGCCGCCCTTGCTCTGTTGCTTTTCCTGAGCCCCGTCGCCCGGGCTGAGAAAAAGGTCGTCGCCTACGTGCCTAACTGGAATGACCTCGAAGCGTTTTCAAAAACCATCGACTACGGCAAGCTCACCCACATCAACATCGCGTTCGAAAACCCCGTCGATGCCGCTGGAAACCTTTCCTTCAATCCAGCCAACCGCTTCGTCATCACAAAAGCCCGCGCGAAAGGCGTCAAAGTCCTCATTTCCATCGGCGGCGGCTCCGCATCCGATGACGACGTTCTCAAGCCCCGCTATTTCGCCCTGCTGGCGAAGGAAAAGCGCGCGGGTTTCATTGCAAAACTCACCGACTACGTCATCGATCACGATATCGACGGCATCGACGTCGATATCGAAGGCCCCTCCATCAATGCGGATTATGGCGGCTTCATGCGCGATCTATCAAACGCGCTCAAGCCGAAGAAAAAACTGCTCACCTCCGCCCTCTCGAAAGGCTACGGCGGCGACCGGGTGCCGGACTCGGTTTTCAAATTCAACGACTTCGTCAACATCATGGCCTACGATGCCACCGGCTATTGGGATCCGGAAAACGCCGGTCCGCACTCGCCTCTCAGCTACGCCAAATCCAGCGTGAGCTATTGGCTGAAGCGCGGTCTGCCGAAGTCGAAAGCGGTGCTCGGCGTGCCGTTTTACGGTTATGGTTTCGGCCAGGCGTTCCGAAAGGAAGAGTATCCTTACAAGGAAATCGTCGCCAACTGGCCCGGTGCCGAAAACCTCAACAAAGTGGGAAACACCATCTGGTACAACGGCATTCCCCTCATTCAGGAGAAGACCCGTTATGTCCTCGATCAGGATCTCGCCGGTGTGATGATCTGGTCACTCGATTCCGACGCGAAAGGCAAAAAATCCCTGCTCACCGCGATCCATCAGACGCTGAACCCATAAGGAGGGTCGATCTTCGGTCGACCCGTGCGGAACGACGCGCCCGCTCATTTCCATTCTCGGTGAACTGCTCCCAAAGGATTTGAAACGGAAATCCATCCGGCGGTTCACCCTTTCCAATAGGATCACTTTTACCCTGCCGCA
>JBDSNC010000248.1:0-37166 GCA_039915545.1 Luteolibacter sp. | reverse complement strand
CAACCATCAACCATCAACCATCAACCATCAACCATCAACCATCAACCATCAACCATCAACCATCAACCATCAACCATCAACCCCGGATCATCCAATCGGAAATCAACAATCCACAATCGTCATTCATCAATCCCATTCTGAAAGCCGGCCCCGGTAGCGGCAGTTCGTTTCTCTTTGTCGGATCAGGCGGGTGGGAAGGACCGTTGCGGAGAAACCCAAATCCCGCAACGGCCATCCCTCCATGGCGGATGGCCACGGAAAATCAGTTCTTGCGACGACGGCGGAGAAGCCCGGCACCGACGAGGAGTCCGACGAAGGCGGAGGTCGGCTCGGGAACGGCGCTCCATTGCAGGGTGTTGCTACCGTTGAAGGTAAACTGGCCTTGCCCTGCCACGACACCGGTGTTGGAGACGCCGCCTGTTGCTGCGAAGCCGCTGAAGAGACTCGTCCAACTGATGGCGGCATTGCCCGCGTCCGTGAAGATGTTGGTCCACGTTTTGTTGGTGTCCCAGAATCCGTCGGCGAAGCTGTCGCCCGCGTTAAGCACGATTTGAAACACCGAGCCACTGCCGGATACTGACGCGGTTTTCAATTGATCATAGCTGCCTTGATCACTGGTGTTCGGCAGGGTGTCGCCCGTGGGTGCATCGAGATCCCACGCGAAGATGCTGCCGCTGTTCAGGGTGGTGCTGGTGGTCACCGTGGCGGTGCCGATGGCATTCTGACCCCCGGCGGCGAGGATGGCTCCGTTGTTGATGCTCACACTGTTGCCAATCGTGCCGGTGGTCCCGGAAGCGAGGACCGTGCCGCTGTTGTTGACGGTCACCGCGGAGCCGCCGATCGATCCGCTGACCAGCAGGGTCCCGGCATTCACCGTGGTGGCTCCGGTGTAGGTGTTGGTGTTGGTGAGAGTCAGTATGCCGGATCCGGCTTTGGTGAGCGCGCCGGTGGTGGAATTGCCGATGGCGCTCGCGAAGGATACGTTGTTGCCGTTGGTGTCGAAGGTCGCGGTTTTGGCATCCACCATGGTTAACTTCGAAGACACATCCTGTGTGTTGCCGGTGGTCCACTGGAGAGTGCCGCCGTTCATCGTCACCGTACCGGTGGTTCCGAGGCTTCCGTTATTGAAGGCAAGTGTACCTCCGGTGAGGCTGACCGCACTCGCCCAACCGGTGGTCCCGGTTAGTTTCAGCGTGCCGGAGTTGATGGTGGTCCCGTTCGTGTAGTTGAGGTTTGCTCCGCTGAATTCCTGGGTGCCGGTTCCGCCAAAGGTCACAGTGCTGCTACCCAAATTGCCCAAGCTCCCGGAAAACGTGCGCTGTGCATCATTCGCGCTGTTGTTGGCATTGATGGTCAGCGTCAGATTTTTACCTAACCCGTTACTTTGGTTGATCGTGCCGCCACCGCTCAAGCCATCGATCGTTTCAACCAAGTTTGAACTTAAATTGTTCATGGATAAGCTCGCGCCGGAATCAATGATCAGCAGGGAGGCATCGGGAATCAGCAAATTGCTTCCCGGGTTGCTGCTGCCGAGCATCTGTAGCCTCACTTGAGCTCCCGTGATATGGAGATTTCCTGAATAATCACTGGCCACGGTCCCATCGGACTCCCAATAACCACCGCCGCCGTTAATAATAAGCGAGTCATTACCCGCACCACCTCCATTACCGGTAATCTTGTTACCGAACGCAGCAGCGCCGACCGTATTCACTTTCAGGGTGCTGTTGAGCGTGGTTACGCCACTGATAGTGCCAAAAATAGCATTCGGATTCCATTGCGCCCCAGTGACGTTCGCGGCGACCGTCAGGCTCCCGATCGTGGTATTAGAGGCGAAAGTGAGGGTCGGAGCATTGGAGCCGGACTGACCCAAGGTGACAGCATTCGCGGAGGTCAATCCGTTGGCGCTGTTGATCTGCAGCGTGCCGCCGATCACGGTCACCGCGCCGGTGTAGCCCGAGTTATCGCCGGAAAGGGTGAGCGTGCCGGAACCCGATTGAGTCAGTGCACCGGCACCGGAGATGACGCCGGAGAGCGTCTGGTTGGCGGTGCTGTTGTAATTGAAGGAGCCGGAGTTGGCGATGTTGCCCGCATAAGTGCCGGAGCCGAGTTGGCCGGCACCACCGATTTGGAGCGTGCCGCCGGAGATCGTCGTCGCGCCGGTGTAGGTGTTCACGCCGGTGAGGCTGAGCGTGCCGGAGCCGGACTTCGTCAGCGCGCCCGCGCCGGAGATGACGCCGGATTGCGTGAGGGTGAAGCCGTTCGTGTCGAACGTACCGGTTACAGCGGTATTCAGGCCAACAGTCCGCGCGGAGCCGAAGGAAGCGAGCGTCTGCAGCGTGGCGTTGCCGGCGAAGGTCAGGGCACCGGAGGCGTTGCCGAGGCTCGTTGCGTCGGTGATGGCGAGCGTGCCGGCGTTCAGCAGGGTGCCGCCGGTGTAGGTGTTTTGGCTGCTGATGCTGAGTTTACCCGTGCCGGACTTGACCAGATTGGTGGCGCCGGTGATGCCAGCGGCACCGGAGAGCGTGTAATCTTTCGTCGTATGGTCGAAGGTCACCTGATTCGGGGTGACATTCGTCGCGATCGTCACGGCCGTGGTCGTGGCGGTGTCGTCGAAGAGCACGATATCGGTGTTCAGGTAATCGGTGGGCGTGCCGCCGGTGATCAGTTTCCAGTTCTTGCTGCCAGCGATGACGTTGGTGCTCCATTCCGAACTTTGTGCACCGGTCCATTTTGGCGTGTCGCCTGCGACGACATAATCAACGAAACCGGTGTTGTTGGTCAGCACACCGCTCTGGCGCGAACTCAAACTCGGAAGGGTGCCCAAGGTGAAGCCAGAGAGATCGGTGAGAGTGTTGGAGTGGCCGAGCAAGTGATAAGTGCCGGAGACCGTCGCCCCGGTGGCGAGGTTCAGCGTGACCGCACCAGCGGCACCGTTGAGCGTCAACGCGCCGGTGACATTGACCGCAGCCGTCGAGGTGTAATTCGTGAGCGTGCCGATGTTGATGGTGCCGCCGCTGGAGAAGGTGAGGTTGCCGATGGTGAGTGTCCCGCTCACGCCGTTGCCGCCAGTGACCGTGCCGTTGTTGGCGACGGTGAGAGTGCCTGCGAGGGTGCCGGTGCCGCGCACGACCGCACCGCCCGCGAGTGAAGCGGCGGAGCCAGCGGCGAGCGAGCCGTCGATCACGGTCGTTCCGGAGGTGAGTGTAGTCGCGCCGGTGTAGGTGTTCGCGCCGGTGAGGGTGAGCGTGCCGGAACCCGATTTGGTCAGCGCGCCAGTGCCGGAGATGATGCCGGAGAGCGTCTGGGTGGCAGAGCTGTTGTAATTGAAGGTGCTGGAGTTCGCAATATTCCCGGCAAAGGTGCCACTTCCCAATGTGCCCGCGCCGCCAATCGCCAGCGTGCCGGCGTTGATGGTGGTGGTGCCGGTGTAGCTATTGGTGGCGTTGGTGAGGGTCAAGGTGCTTGCGGCGTCCTTGATGAAGGCACCTGCACCACTGATGACTCCTGACAAGGTTTGTGCAGCGGTGCTGTTGTATTTGAAGGTACCAGCGTTGGCGATGGTCCCGGCATAGGTGGCTCCAGTTCCCAAGGTGCCAGCAGTGCCAATTTCCAGAGTGCCAGCGGAGATGGTCGTCGCGCCGGTGTAGGTGTTCGCGCCGGTGAGCGTCTGCGTGCCGGTGCCGTTTTTGGTCAGGGTGATGGTGCCGCTATTGTTTGAACCGGTGAAGAGAGCTCCGCCAAGTCCGTTCAAGGTGTTTTGGATGACGCCGCCGAAAGTGCTGCTCCCGTTGGCATTACCAACGCTGAGCGTGAGCGCTTGGATGTAATCTGTGCCAACCGTTCCGGTGCCGGTAAGCTTGTCGATGGTGCTCGTGCCCGTCCGAAGGTCAAAGAAGGCACCCGAAGCAATGTCCACACTCGGATTACCCGTCAATGCTACACCATTGTTCGCAAACGCGCCTGTGACGATGTTGAGCTGCCCTGAGAAAGCGAAGCTTGTTGTGCCCAACAACTCAACCACGCCGACACCCGACTTGATGATCGTGCCCGATCCGGTCACGGTGCTGCCCGCAGCCAGATACGAGCCATCCACATTCTGGATGGTGCTGACCAGTTCCAATGTCCCTCCGCTGTTTACAGCGATGGTCTTGACATTGTTGGCTTGCAACGGTCCGGTCTGGGTGGAGAAGTCCAGCTTGAGAGTGCCGCCGCTATTGATGGTGGTGCTGGCGGTAGAGCGGGTCCAACCCCCGGTGGAGCTGGTTTTCTCCACCAAAGTGCCAGCGTTGACGAATGTGTTGCCGGTGTAGGTATTGTTTTGGGCGTTGTTCAACGTCAGCGTGCCGGTGCCGGACTTGGTGAGGGCACTGGCGGATGTTTTGTCCTGAATGATCTGGGAAATCGAAAGGCTGGTTCCGCTTACATTGATGACCATTTCCCCGCCTGCCGTCGCGGCTTCCAGCTTGCTGACGGTGGTGGTGTTCGCGAGGACGTTGGCTCCATTGGCGATGATGCCATTGACGTCGAGGACGTTGGCAGCGTTTGAGAAAGTGAAGTTTGAAGTGTCGAGATTGAGAGTGTTCACCGCTGCCGTGGTCTGGGCGGTGATGGCACCGTTGAGCTTGACGTCGTTGGTAGCGGCGACAATTCCGATGGTAGTGCCCGACACAAGAGCTAAAGCATTGGTGTCCGTGCCGTAAACCACCGCGCGAAAACCTACGCCCGCTGTTGCATCGTAGCGGGCGTAGTCGCTCCCGTTGAAGAAGATACCGCGGTCATTGGCGGTGGTGCTCAGCGGCGCGTTGGTGTTGCTGGTGAGAAGAATCTTGTTGGTGCCAGCGGTGTTAAGGGTGCTGGCGGTGCCGCCGCTGATGACGTAATTCTCGGTGGCACCAGCAGCGCGGACGCCCAGAGAGGCAAAAGTTAGAGTTGCCGCCGTGGAAGCGAAGGTGGACTGGACCGTGCCATCGGCAGCACTGAAGGTGAGAGCACCCATTCCTTGGGTGCTGCTGGCGGCCTCCGCGACATTGAGGATTCCCGTGTTAGTGAAGGTCAATGCGGTGCCGGTGGTGCCGTTGAGACTGCCGGTGGTACCGTTACCAACGGTCAGCGTGCCGCCGTTGACGGTGGTGGTGCCGGTGTAAGTGTTCGCGCCCGTTAGGGTTTGCGTGCCGGTTCCGCTTTTAATCAGAGAGATGACCCCGCTGCCACCCGTTGCACCGGCAAACGATGTGCCCACTCCATTGACAATCGTTCCGGTAAATGTGCCCGAGCCGTTCGCAACGCCAAGAGCGATGGTAGCCGCATTATGCGAGTTAACCACCTGACCGGCCCCCGTAAGCGCGTCAAATTGGGAGGTCGTGGTGGCCCCACGTACATCGAACCAAGCCCCGGAACTGATCGCCAGTTGAGCGGTGTTAGTTCCGAAGCCGCTGGCGCCCCCCCCATCGTTGCCAAAGAGACCTGAGAGAACGCTAATCGTCCCACTCAATTTAATGGAGTTCGCATTGAAAACGACGGTTGCTCCACCACCGCTGATAACGAGCGATCCCGAGCCGCTGATCGCCGCACTGGTCGCGGAGGGCGACCCCCATGTCATGCGATTGTTGTAAACGGCACCGGAAATATTGGACAATACCAATGAGGCACCCGTATTCACAGTAACGGCACTATTGAAGGGATTGACTTGATAGCCAATGGGAGCTTGAAGCACCAGCGAACCCGCGCTGACCGTCGTCGCACCCGTGTAATTGTTCGAGCCGGTGAGCGTCAGCGTGCCCGCGCCGGCCTTGGTCAGGCCGCTGGAACCCGCGATGACCGAGCTGATGGTGGCTGTGTCCGGGCTGTTGGTGACAGTAATGGTCGGCGTGGTGCCGTTGAGCGTGAGGGTGCTGCCGGCGAGCGTGTAACCGGTGGTGCTGAAGGTAAGATCGTTGGCAGTGACGCCGCCGGAGATCGTCACCGTGCCAGCGGTGTTGGCGAAGACCGCGTCATTGTCAGTTCCGGTGTTAGGCCAGACGACATCGCTGGCGCCATTCCACCAATTGGCGGTTGAGTTCGCGTTCCAAGTGCCTGTGCCACCATCCGCAACGCCGTTTGCGGTATTGGAGCCATCCCAAGTCAGCGATCCCGCCCAGAGGGAGGGGCTAACCATTGAGAAAGCGATCGCTGTGAGTTGGGCGGCGCGGGAAGCAGCGAAGAGGGGAAGGAGTTTCGATTTCATGGGAGGCTTTGATGTGGAGATCTTGGCGGGGATGCGAGGAAGGCGCTAATCAGGGATTCGGGGGCTGAGACACTTCAGACTACGGCAACGGATTTTTTTCCTATGTCCGCAATCAACCGTGATAGTAACGCTTTTCTGTATTCGGACCTCCTCTGAATTGCGTAATTTCCGATACTCAGTTCACTTGACCGTCCATCACCCCAGAAAGGAAGATGATTGAACAGGAGGGCACAGAGGAAGCAGAGAATGAGTCACTTGGGTGGTTTCAGTTACTCATCTGAAAGGTCATTCTGTAAGTCATCTGCAAATCCAAATCATTGAATCTCCGCGACCTCCGTTTCCTCCTGAATAAATCACATTTCGGTTTTTAACGGATGAAAGTGACGAGGGGGCAGACAAGGGATTCATGGGGTGGTTTGAAAAATGAAGGGGCGGGAGACAAAACCCAAAATGCCTCCCGCCCCCTTTTTAGTCCCTACGAATACCCCCCTCCAAGGTGGTGCCCGTAGGAAAATCCGTCGTGTTGCCGCTTACGGAGCCACCTTGACCTTCAGGCGGGCGAACTTCGCCGCATCAGGGGCGCGGGGAATGGTGAGCGTAACGGTGTCGGTCGTGCCGTTGTCGGTGACCGTAACTCCCGCCGTAGAACTGGCGGTGTCCACTCCCACGGTGTAAACGTCGGGCCACGCGGCGAGCGTGGTGCCGACCTCGATCTGGACGGTGGTACCAGGGCTGGCCGCTGCGGCGTCGTCGCGGACGAAGGTGAAGAGCAGGTTGCTGCCGACGATGGTCGGAGCCGGCAGCTTGGTCAGGTCATTGGTGCTGGCGAGTCCGCCAAGAACAAACTCGACTCCGTTGCCCACGCCATCGCCATCGTAATCGTCGGATGGGGTGCCGGTGGGGGCGTTGGTCGCGGCCCAGGTGGTATATCCGCCGGCCGCTCCGGTCGTCACACTGACCACACCGGTTCCGGAGAAGTGCGTGTCGTCGATGTGGGCAGGGGTCGGCACCGCGGTCGAGGAACCCCACGTCCCGGACGCCTGCTGGACTGCGCCGAAATACAGGGTGTCGACGACTTCCGTGCCGGTTGGCGCGACCTTGCCGCCGGTGATGACCAGTTTCCCGGCATTGGGGAGGGCAGAGCCATTGACGGCGAGGGTGCCGGCCGCAACGGTGGTGGCGCCGGTGTAGGTGTTAGCGCCGGTGAGGGAGACGGTGCCTGCGCCGGTTTTTTCCACCGTGGCGGCGGCCGAGCCGCCGGAGATCACATTGGAAAGCGTCCAGGTGCCCGCCGCGCTGTTGTTCAACTGCACTTTCGGTGTGTTGGAGGCACCGAGCGTGATGGCGCTGTTCCACGCCGTGGTGTCGGTGAGCTTGAGCGTGCCGTTGTTGATGTTGGTCGCGTTCGTGTAGTTGAGGTTTGCTCCGCTGAATCCCTGGGTGCCGATTCCGCCGAAGGTCACAATGCTGCTACCCAAATTGCCCAGGCTTCCGGAAAACGTGCGCAGTGCATCATTCGCGCTGTTGTTCGCATTGATGGTTAGCGTCAGATTTTTCCCTAACCCGTTACTTTGGTTGATCGTGCCGCCACCGCTCAAGCCATCGATCGTTTCTACCAAATTTGCGGCTAAATTGTTCATGGATAAGCTCGCGACAGAATCAATGATCAGCAGGGAGGCATCCGGAATCGTGACATTGCTTCCCGGGGCACCAAACACCTGAAGTTTCACTTGGCCTGTCGTCAGGTGGACATTTCCAGAAAAATCATTGGCCACGGTCGTATCGGGCTCCCAAAAGCCACCGCCGCCTTTAATAATAAGAGTGTCGTTACCCGCTCCGCCCCCATTGCCGGTAATCTTGCCGCTGAACAGCGCAGCGCCGGCACTCACATTCAGCGGACTGTTGAGCGTGGTTACGCCACTGATGATGCCAAAAACAACATTCGGATTCCATTGCGCCCCAGTGACATTCGCGGCGACCGTCAGGCTGCCGATCGTGGTATTTGCAACGTTGAATGTGAGGGTCGGGGTATTGGAGCCGGACTGCCCCAAAGTCACATTGTTCGCGCTTGTGAGCCCATTCGCGCTATCGACCTGCAGAGTGCCGCTGTTGATGTTCACCGCGCCGTTGTAGCCGGTGCTATTGCCGGAAAGGATGAGCTTGCCCGCACCCGCCTTGGTCAGGCTGAATCCGGTGCCGGAAATGGTGCCACCCACAGTCAGGGTTCCGGCGGAGACCGTCACCTGCCGGCTGGCATTCAGCGCGACCGCGCCGGTCCCGAGGCTCAGATCCTTGGTGCCGGTAAAGGTGAAGTCGCCGTTCCAATTCTGCGCGTTGTTGGTGGACAGAGTGATGGCCGCGGCAGTGGTGTTGTCGATCACGCCGCCGGAAATGGTCAGCGCGCCGGAACCGATGGCCGAGGCGTTATTGATATTCATCTGGCCGGCGCTCAAGGTCGTGCCGCCGCTATAGGTGTTGGCCCCGGTGAGGGTAACCGTGCCATTGCCGCTTTTGGTGAGCGAGGCAAGTCCCGTGATGGATCCCGCGCCACCGAGGGTATAAGCCGTGCTCGTCGTGTTGTTGAGGAGGACACTGCCCGGGGTCACAAGCGTGCCGATTGTCACGGTGGCCGTGGGCTGTCCGCTGACATCGCTGAAGACGACATCGTCACCGGAATAATAGGCGTTGTCGGTGCCGTTGGTCCACAAACCTGCCGCATGGGAGTTGTCCCAGGTTCCCGAGGCGGCGATCCAGGTGTCGGTCAGTTTGGAAGTGGCGAACTGCAGTTTGTTGCCCGAGGCAGCCGCCACGCTGGTGACGGTTCCGGATCGGAAGGCACTCGTGTTGAAATTGGCAGCATTGCCCGTCCATGTGCCGGTGTAGCGGACGAGATCCAAGGTGTTGGAGGCGGAGAGGGTGCCCAGAACGGTCACGCTTCCGGCACTCGAATCCACGTTGACGACCGTGAAGGCGGTTCCGTTATCGCCCGCCGCCGTGCCCGCCGCGCCGAAGATAGCGGATCCGCTGCTCAGGGCAAGGGAGCCGGTGGTGCTGCCGGTTCCCCTCAACGTGCCACCACTGTTGACGGTGATGGAGGAAGTCAGGGTGCCGGAAACATTAAGTGTCCCCGCATTGACGGCCGTCACGCCCGTATAGGTGCCCGCACCCGAAAGGATGAGTGTGCCTGCGCCGTTTTGCTGAAGTGCGCCGCCGCCGCTGATGGCATTGGCTACCGTCATCGAGTCGGTCCGGTTGAAGGCGAGGATGCTGTTGTTGGTGACGGCACCGGTCCCGAGCGTGCCGACGGTTCCCGCGTTACCGATTTGCAACGTGCCGGCGGTGATGGTCGTCGTGCCGGAGTAGTTGTTCGCGCCGGTAAGGATGGTTGTGCCGCCGACGCCGTTTTGCTGAAGCGCGCCGCTGCCGCTGATGGCATTGCCTGCCGTAAGCGAGTCGGTGCGGTTGAAAGCCAGGATGGCGTTGTTGGTGACTGCGCCGGCGCCGAGCGTGCCGCTGGTTCCTGCGTTGCCGATTTGCAGCGTGCCGGCGCTGACAGTCGTCGTGCCTGTGTAGGTGTTCGCACCGGTGAGGGTGAAGGTGCCACTGCCGTTTTTGGTCAGGGCGACGGTGCCGCTATTGTTTGAACCGCCGAAGAGGGGAAAACTGTTCAAGGTGTTTCGGATGACCCCGTCGAAAGTGCTGCTTCCGCTGTTATTTCCAACGCTTAGCGTGGTCGCTGTAATGTAATCCGAACCAACCGTTCCGGTGCCGGTGAGCTTGTCGATGGCGATCGTTCCCGTCCGAAGGTCAAGGAAAGCACCCGAAGCAATGTCCACACTGGGATTGCCCGACCATGTTATACCATTATTCGCAAACGCGCCCGTGACGATGTTGAGCTGCCCTGAGAAAGCGAAGCTTGATGTGGCCAGCAACTCAACAACGCCAACACCCGTCTTGCTGATCGTGCCCGCCCCAGTCACGGTGCTGCCCGCTGCCAGATACGAGCCATCCACATTCTGGATGGTGCTGGTCAGTTCCAAAGTCCCTCCGCTGTTCACAGCGATGGTCTTAACATTGTTGGCTTGCAACGGCCCGGTCTGCGAGGAGAAGTCCAGCTTGAGAGTACCGCCGTTGCTGATGGTGGTGCTGGCCGAAGAGCGCGTCCAACCACCCGTGGAGCTGGTTTTCTCCACCAAAGTGCCGGCGTTGACGAGCGTGTTGCCAGTGTAGGTATTGCTTTGTGCGTTGTTCAGCGTGAGCGTACCCGTGCCCGCCTTCGTCAGGCCGACCGAGCCCGCGACCACGGAGCTGATGGAAGCCGCGACACCCGGGTCGGTGGTGATGGTCGGCGTGGTGCCGTTGAGGGTGAGGGTACTGCCGGTGAGGATGTAACCGGTGGTGCTGAAGGTGAGATCGTTGGCTGTGACGGTAGAAACAGTCACCGTTCCGGCTGAGTTGGCGAAGACCGCGTCGTCATCGGTGCCCCCGAGTGCGGGCCAGACCACATCGGCACTTCCATTCCACCAGTTGGCGGTGGTGTTCGTGTCCCAAGTGCCTGCGCCGCCATCTGCGGCGGCGTTACCGGTGTCGGAGCCGTCCCATGTCAGCGATCCCGCCCAGAGGGAGGAACCAAGCATTGAGAAAGCGACAGCGGTCAGTTGGGCGGCGCGGGAAACCGCGAAGAATGGGAAGCGTTTTGATTTCATGGTCTTTTTGTTGTGGAGGTTGTGATGTGGAGGAGCAGCCGGAGGATTGAGGTACGTGGCTTGACCGGTATTCGGGATCGGGGGTGGATCTTTGTCCGTTAGCAGCCTTTCACGTTGTCTGGATGCAACTGTCACAGTAGCGGTTTTCCACCCTCAAACCTCGTCTGAATTGCGAAATTTCCGATACTCAGTTCACTCGCCCGTCCGTAGCGGACTCCATCCATGACCACTTCCGGCGCACCTAACACCAGAAACAATGGCCACAAAAGGCACAAAAAGACCCTGAAGGAGAATAGGTTGCGAATCCGGGGGGCCGGACCAAGGAGCCATGAGCTCTTGTCGTGGCTTCCGCGCACCGGAGAAACGACAGAAGTGCAGTTACTCGAATGGCACGTAGTTAAGGAGTTTTCGAAGATAAAGACTCGGAGCAAGTTGCTCCGACAACGGCCGGGAGCGAGACGCTCCAGCCACGTGGCGCTTAACTATCTGCCATTCGTCGTTGCGTGACTACCGCACTCCAACTCTTCGATTTCCGTGCTCTCTCGTGACCTTCCCCTTCCGGGATGAAGACTTGCCGCGAGTCGCGCCAAGGACGGACTGCGGCGGGACGCCACCGCTACGATCGGGATTACTTCGTCACGGGAATCGTGCGTTCGTCGGCCACAGTGAGGATGTGGTTGGCGTATTGCTCTTTCAATCCGGCGAGCTTGGTAACGAGTTCCGTCTGGATTTTTTCGTAAGCCGGATCGTTGTAAACGGAGTGCATCTCTTCAGGATCCTTTTCGAGGTCGTAGAGTTCCCAAGAGTTGTCGGCAGGGGCGTAGAAGCGGATGAGTTTGTAGCGGTCGGTGCGGATGCCATATTGTTTGGCGACGCCGTGTTCGCCGGGACCGTCGTAGTAGTGGTAGTAAAGCGCGTCGCGCCACTTCACCTTTTCGCCCTTGAGGAGCGGGACGAGGCTCCTACCTTGGATTTCCGCCGGGACATTGCAACCGGCGGCTTCGAGGAAGGTGGGGGCGAAGTCGATGTTCTGGGTCAGTCCGGTGATGGAGCTGCCGGGTTTCACGACGCCGGGCCAGCGGACTAACAGCGGCATGCGGAACGACTCCTCATACATCCAGCGCTTGTCGAACCAGCCGTGCTCGCCGAGGTAGAAGCCCTGGTCGGAGCTGTAAACGACGATGGTATTCTTATCCAGGCCGGCTTGCTTGAGGTAGTCGAGAATGCGGCCGACGTTGGTATCGATCGAATCGACGCAGCTCAGGTAGTCGCGCAGGTAGCGCTGGTATTTCCAACGGACCAGATCCTTGCCGGTCAGGCCCGCGGCAAGGAAGTCCTTGTTCTCCTGATCGTAGGTCTGGTGATAGAACTGACGCTGGACCTCCGTCAGGCGGCCCCACTCGTTGGACTTCTCGACCGGAACCTTGAGGTCGTAATCCATTTTCATGTGGCGGCCGATCTCCATCATGTTTCTGGCGGCGGGTCCGGAGCGACCGGAATAATCGTCGAACAAATTGTCAGGCTCGGCAAACCTGCCCTCCGTCCGGCGTCCGGGAAGCTGCGTGTTCGGCTGCCAGGTGCGGTGCGGCGCCTTGTATTGGCACATGACGAGGAATGGCTTGCCGTCGTCCTTGTGGCGCTTGATGAAATCCAGCGAGAGATCGGTGGTGATGTCGGTGGCGTAGCCGGGGATGCGCTTGTTGCCTTCCGGCGTGATGAAATCCGGATTCTGATAGGAACCCTGATCAGGGTGGATCATCCATTCGGTGAAGCCGGTGGGATTGGAAAAAAGATGCCACTTGCCGAAGATCGCTGTCTGATAGCCGGCCTTCTGCAGTTCCTTGGGAAAGGTGAACTGCGAACCATCGAACTTCTGCCAGGTCGTGACGCCGTTGAGATGGCTGTGCTTGCCGGTCAACACCGTGGCGCGGCTGGGCGAGCAGATCGAGTTCCCGCAGAAGTTATTCTGGAAGATCGCGCCTTCCGTGGCGAGGCGGTCGATGTTCGGTGTTTTATTGAGAGAGCGGCCGCGGAAGTTGTAGGCGCTGATGGCCTGTTCGGCGTGGTCGTCGGCAAAGATGAACAGGATGTTAGGCCGGGCCGGGGGCGCCGGTTCGGCAGCGGACAGAAAAGCCGGGCAGCCCGCAACGAGGGCGGCGAGCAATGTGAAACCGGAGCGGATCAGGGTCTTCATGGATGGTGTGGGATCAATGCAGCTGAATGGCGACGAGATTCTTTCATATCAAAAATCAGCAATCAACAATCGTCGTTCGTCAATCGCTGGCTGGCGTGGAAGAATTGACGATTGATGATTGAGGAACTTTGATTTTTGAATTCATTTCACTCGGCACGGACGGTGGTATTGCTTTCCGCGAGGCCATCGCCGGTGGCGCTGACGGTGATGGTTCCTTTGGCTCCCTTTTCGGCGCGGACGATGACCAGGGCGAGGCCGTTGAATGCCTTGCGGTCGGGCGATTGGAACGACTCGAAGCTGGTGGCGTCGCCATTGTCGGTGGCGATGATCTTACCGGGGCCGCTGATGGAGAAGTGGAGCGGGTTGTGGCTGCGGGGAACGGTGACACCGTCTTTGTCGGTGACGCGCACGGTGATGAACGAGAGATCGCTGCCGTCGCCCTTGATGCGGTCGCGGTCGGGTGCCATGGCAAGTTTGGTGGCTGCGCCGGTGGTTCTCACCGTTTCGGTTGCCCATTCCTTGCCATTTTTATAGGTCACGACTTTCAGTTCGCCGGGCTGATAGGCGACGGGGCTCCACTGGAAGCGGTATTGGTATTGCGCCTTTTTTTGGCGGCCGAGGGATTTCCCGTTGAGGAAAAGTTCCGCTTCGTCGCCGGAAGTGTGAACCTGCACGGGGATGTTTTTCCCCTCATGTCCGGCCCAGTTCCAGTGGGGCAGAATGTGCGCCATCGGCAACTCGGGACGCCAGCGCGCCTGATAGAGGTAATAACGATCCTTCGGGAAGCCGGCGAGGTCCACGATGCCGAAGTAACTGCTGCGCGAGGTCGTGCGCGATGCCTTGATGCGTTCGATTTCCGCCTTGATGCGGGCGACTTCTTCGGGGTTTCCGTAGGCGTTGAGCAGGTTGGTGGGGTCGGAGGTGAAGGGTGTCGGCTCGCCAAGGTAATCGAAGCCGGTCCACACAAACTCGCCGCAGATGCCGGGATATTTGTCGAGCGCGGCAAACTCGGCGTCCGCCATGCTGCCCCAGCCCACCGGCTGATCATAGGAAGTCACCTGCCAACGGCCCAATTCAGGCGGATATTCGCCGCGCGAACTGATAGTGGAGGACGATTCGCTCGAATAGCCGACGATTTTCTCATGGCCGGGTTTGGTGAGGAATTTCCCATAGAAATCAGGACCGCCGTAAAGGCCAACGGCGTAGTTCATGCCGTGGACATCCATCAGCAATTCAAGGCCGCTCATGGCCGTTTCCTTGGGCAGCGAGATGCCGCCGGTGACAGGGCGCGTTTTGTCGAGCGCATGGATGATGTCGGCGTTTTCTTTAAAGAGATAATGCTTGTTCAGCTCGTGCTGCTCTGGAATCTCGTTGCCCATGCTCCACATGATCACGCTCGGGTGGTTGCGGTCGCGGGTGACGAGCATCGTGATGTCCTTCTCGCGCCACTGCGCGAAGAGGCTTGAATAGTCGTAAGGCTTCTTGCCTTGCAGGAACACATCGAAGGTTTCGTCCATCACGAGGAAGCCGAGGCGGTCGGCGGCGTCTAGCAATTCCGGCGATGGTGGGTTGTGCGCGGTGCGGATGGCATTGCAGCCCATGCCTTTGAGGATTTCCAACTGACGATCCGTGGCGCGGGCGTTCACTGCGGCACCGAGTGCGCCCAGGTCATGGTGCTGACACACGCCTTGGAGTTGCACGCGCTTGCCATTGAGATGGAAGCCGTCGTCGTGCGTAAAGGCGATGGTCCGGATCCCGAAGGGTTGGTCGTAGGTGTCCACGACTTTGCCGTAGTTCGACACGGTGACGCGGGCGAGGTAACGGTTCGGCGTGGCGACATCCCACAATTTCGGATTTTTCACGATGCCGCGGAGATTCACCTCGTGGATAGTGTGCCCGTAGTCTCCATGCTCTTCCGTGGGTTCCGTTGATGCGACTTTCGCTCCGATCGTATTGTCTTTGTCGTATTCGAAAATGTCGGCGATGACAGTCGTATGCGCCGGAAGGCCGGTGTTATCCACCTTCACGGCGAGGTCGATGCTCGCGGCTTCCTTGGAAATTTCCGGCGTGGTAACAAACACCCCCCACTGCGCCACATGGACCGGCTCGGTCATCACCAGGCGCACATGGCGGTAGATGCCCGCGCCCGGATACCAGCGTGACCCCCACTTCTCGGTATCGAGCCGCACGGCGATGACATTCCCGGCACCCGGCTTGACAAACTGGGTGATGTCCACACGAAAAGAAGCATAACCATAAGCCCAGCCGCCGGCGAGTTGGCCGTTGCAGTAAACTTGCGGATTCGCCATCGCGCCGTCAAAGTCGAGGAACAGGCGTTTGCCAACTGCGGCATCGGGCACGGTGAAATGTTTGCGATACCAACCGATGCCCTGCCACGGCAATTTGCCCGTCTCGCCGGCGAGGTCGTAGCGGAACGGGCCTTCGATCGCCCAATCGTGGGGGAGGTTGAGGCTGCGCCATGCGGAGTCATTGAAATCCGTTGCCTTGGGATCGCCGCCATTTTTGATCATGCGGTTTTTGATAGGACTGCCGTTTTTCCCGGTGAGCGTCAGCTCGCGTATGCTCGACCATTTGCCCGGAGCGTTGGCGGTGACTTTCACTTGGAGATAACGAAATTTCCCCGGCAGCGGCTGCCATTCGCCGCTGCCGTCCCGACCGGTGATTTCCGCCTGCCAAGCCGGGCTGTCCACTTCCCAGACGATGTCGGCCTTGGCGATGTCCGTGGGGGCACCGAGATCGAGCTGAAGCCATTGCCCTCCGCCCGGGCCGCTGGCGCACCAACGGGTTTCAGAGTTCCCGTCGAGCACATTGGTCGCGACGTTTCTCCGGTCGTCGGGGCCGACCTCCTCGCTGGAAGCGGTGATGCGGATGAGCGGCGCTTCGGTGCCGGGTTCCGGCGTCCGGGTGCCATCCGCCATCAGCCCGAAGCGGGCGAAACGCCAGCCTTCATCGAAAGAGGCGATGTCACGGGCATGGGCCGGGGCGAGACAAAACATTCCGCCGAGTGAGGCGAGGCACATGAAACGGGTGATCGAATCGTAAGAAGTCATCACGGGTGGTGTGAAAGTAGTTGCGCCCGATGAAGGTCACCATCAAGTCCGAAGCCTTCATCGGTTAAACGGGTATGGGCTTTTTCGCACAGGAATACCAGAGTGCGGGGCACCCATGTTTCGATCCACATACGAACGGGCATGAATCCATTGGAGCCCCACGAATGCCGGCGCGATCATTTCAATAGTTAGAAACAACTGATGGGCGGATCGGAAGGCTTCGGATTTTCAGCCTTGTTCGAGCCTTCCGCCTGACGAAACTCCCTTGAACCCATCCCCACGCGGGACATCCCATGACGATCGCCAAACGACTGATCCTTCTACTCGCCGTGCCATTGGTAGCCTTGCTTGGAATGGGGGTGTTCACCCGGCTCCAGCTTTCCAAAATCGAGGAGCGCAGCCTCTTCGTTTCAAAGTCCCGGGTGGTGGCCATGGCGCGGATCGGCGACCTGACGCGCAATTTCAACGAGATGCGCATCCACCTCCGCGGCCACGTTCTTGCGTTCACCGCCCCGGAGCGGGCCAAGGAGCGCGAGGCCTTCGAACAGAACTCCGTCGAACTCCACAGTCTGCTCAACGAGTATGCCGACCACTTGGTGGTCAGCAAACCCGGCCGCAGGATGCTCGTCGAATACCAGACGCTGAGCACGGTTTGGATGGCCGGAGCAAGGGAGGCGATGGCCCTGTCGGACCGGGGCGAGCAGGAGGAGGCTACCCGGCTGCTCGACGAAACGCTCAAGTCGAATGGAGACAGACTCAGCAACATTTCCGCAGACTGGATCCGTAACAACGAGGAACAGGCCGCCGCCGCGGGCGACGAGACCATCGCGGCCATTAACGAATCCCGTTTCAAGATGCTGGTCAGCAATTCGATCGCCGTGCTGCTGACCGCCGGCCTCGGCATTCTGACCTTCCGCCGCATCGCCATTCCCATCAAGTCGCTGGAAACCTCGGTCCAAACGATCGCAGCGGGCGATTATGCAAAGGAAGTTCCTTTCACCGGGGCCACCGACGAAACCGGCGGCCTCGCCCGCTCCGTCGAAGTCCTCAAACAAGGCGCAGCCGCGATGGACTCCCAGCGCTGGGTGAAGGCCAACAGCTCGGAGGTCATCACCCGCGTGCAAGGAGCGGCTTCACTGGAGGAATTCGGAGAACGGCTGCTCTCGGGACTGCTTCCATTGTTAGGCGGCGGGGTTGCGGGACTCTATCTGGTGGAGGAACAGGCAGCACGTCTCCGCCGGATCGCCAGCTACGGCCTGGCGGAAAATGCAGCCGCATCCCTCGCCTTCGGAGAAGGGCTTGCCGGCCAGTGCGCGAGGGAGGGCGCGGTCATCACCCTCCGCGATCTGCCACCCGACTACCTGCGCGTTTCCTCATCCCTCGGCGCGGCAGCTCCGCGCCAGGCAACCGCCACCCCGCTGCTTTCCCGCGATGGCCTGCTGGCCGTCATCGAACTCGCCACCCTCCACGACCTGGCTCCGCGCCAGCAGGAGTTGCTCGACGACCTGCTGCCCATGGCCGCGATGAGCCTCGAAGTCCTGCAACGCAATCTCCGCACCCGCGAACTGCTGGAACAGGTGAGCTCCAGCGAGGAACGCACCCGCCTGATCCTGGAATCCAGCTCCGAGGGCGTGTTCGGCACCGATACCGAAGGACGCATCACTTTCGTCAACCCCGCGGCCTGCCGCATGCTCGGCTTCGAGGCGGACGAATTGTTAGGTAAATCCTCCCACGCCACATTCCACCACAGCCGCCCGGATGGCAGCGGGTATCCCGTGGAGGAAAGCCCGATGTTCGCCGCCTACCAACACGGCAAGCCCGGCCGCACCGACAACGAGTGCCTCTGGCGCAAGGACGGCACCGGCCTGCCCGTCGAATACGGTTCCACGCCCATGCGCAAGGGCGACCGGATCATCGGCGCGGTTGTTAGCTTCACCGACATCACCCTGCGCAAACTGCAGGAGAAGGAAATCCTGGCGGCGAAGGAGAAGGCAGAGGAAGCGACCCAGATGAAGTCCATGTTCCTCGCCAACATGAGCCACGAAATCCGCACTCCGATGAACGCCATCATCGGACTCTCCCATCTCGCGCTCAAGACCCAGCTCACTGCGAAACAACGCGACTACCTCAGCAAAGTGCACAACGCAGGAACCTCGCTGCTCGGCGTCATCAACGACGTGCTCGATTTCTCGAAGATCGAGGCTGGCAAGCTCGACATCGAGAGCATCGATTTCCGGCTGGACGACGTCATCAACTCCGTCACCACGCTCACCGCACAGAAGGCCCACGAAAAAGGACTGGAGTTCCTCGTCCACGCCGCCTCCGTCATTCCCGAGCCGCTGCTGGGCGATCCGCTGCGCCTCGGCCAGATCCTAACAAATTTCGTCAACAACGCCGTCAAGTTCACCGAACACGGTGAGGTCCGGCTGGACATCGGATTGTTGGAGCAAACCGGCGGAAAGGTGCAGCTCAAGTTCTCGGTCAAGGATTCCGGCATCGGCATGACGTCCGCGCAGGCGGCCAAGTTGTTCCAACCGTTCACCCAGGCGGACATGTCCACCACCCGCAAGCACGGTGGCACCGGCCTCGGCCTGACCATCTGCAACAGGCTGGTCGATCTGATGGGCGGGCGCATCTGGTTGGAGAGCGAGCCCGGCCAGGGTTCCACCTTCCATTTCACCGTTTGGCTGGGGGTGGGCGAAGCCGGGCTAACAGCCCCGATCGTGCCGGAAAAGCTCTCCCGCCTGCACGTGCTGGTGGTGGACGACAATCCCGCCGCCCGCGAAATCCTGCACGAGCCGCTGAGCGCGCTCTCCGCCCGGGTGGACGAGGCGGAATCCGGCAAGGACGCGATTTCCGCCATCCGGCGGAACGACGAGAAGGACCCTTACGATATCGTGTTCATGGACTGGCGGATGCCCGGAATGGATGGCCTGCAGGCCACCCGCCACATCAAGAGCGACGAAACGCTGATCCATCCGCCGGCCATCGTGCTCGTCACTGCGTTCGGTCGCGAGGAAGTCCGTGAAGAAGCGGAACGCCTGCAGCTCGACGGGTTTCTCGTCAAACCCGTCACCAAGTCCATGCTCGTTGACACCCTGGTCAATGTCTTCGCCACCGACGGCGCGGGCGAATCCGCGAGGCTTCCCGACTCCACCGCGGACACCAGTCTTCACGGAGTGCGCGTCCTGCTCACCGAAGACAACGAGATCAACCAACAGATCGCCACCGAACTGTTGGAAGGCGCGGGGGCCACGGTGACCGTCGCCAGCAACGGTCGGATGGCCGTGGACATCCTGGCTAACAGCACCCGCCCCCTTCCCTTCGATGTGGTCCTGATGGACCTCCAGATGCCGGAAATGGACGGCTATCAGGCCACCGCGAAACTGCGGTCCGATCCCTCGTTCGCCACGCTGCCCATCATCGCGATGACGGCCCATGCCACTCTGGAGGAACGCCAGCGCTGCCTCGATGCCGGTATGAACGACCACGTTTCCAAGCCGATCGATCCCGGCGTCCTGCTGGAAACCGTCGCCAAACACGCCGCGCATGCCATCCGCATTCCCGCCGCCGAACCAGCCCCCCTCCCCCATCAGACATCCGACGACCTCTCGCACATCCCCGGGCTCGACGCGGAGGAAGCCCTCAAGCGCGTCTCCGGCAACCTGCCGCTCTATCGGAAACTGCTCGGCCAATTCGTTTCCGAAAACCACGACACCCTCAGGGAAATCTCCGCAGCGCTGGCCAAAGGCGACGGCACCCATGCCGGACTCCTCGCCCACACGCTCAGGGGCGTGGCCGGCAACATCGGGGCGAAGACAGTCCACGCTGCGGCAGGCCATCTGGAAAAACTCATCCGCGACAACGCCGCGCCGGACCTGTTGGAAACCGCCATCCGCGAGACGGCCGCAGGACTGGATCCGTTGCTAGAACAACTCCGGACCGCGCTCGCGACCGCTCCACCGGCCACAGAATCCCGCGCACCCATCGCCGTGGACACGGAACAAACCCGCGCAGCCGCAACCCGGCTCGCCGGACTGCTCGCCGATTTCGATCCTCAGGCGGCGGATTTCCTGATCGAAAACCAAGCGGCCCTCAGCCCCTTGTTTTCACCGGACGCATGGAGCCAATTCAGTTCGCAGGTGCAGGGCTACGCCTTCAACGACGCACACGCCATGCTCGATCAGGCGCTCGAAGGCTTCTCATCCTAAAGCGAACATCGAACATCGAACGCCCAACATTGAACATCGAAGTGAAGAAATCTTCCTCCACGTCCCTCTCCGCTGCCTCCGCATCTCCGCGTTTCGATCCCTCTCCACTCTTCCTCTTTCCATCAACCATCAACTCTCAACCATCAACTTTTTCTTCCTTCGCGTCCCCTTTGCGACCTCCGCGCCTTTGCGGTAAACTCTTCTCTGATCACTGAGCACTCGGCCCTCCCCTAACACCCATGAAAAACCTCTCCGACTGCCGGGTCCTGATCGTCGACGACGCCAGAACCAATCTCGACATCCTCGTGGAAGGGCTGAAGTCCGATCACAAGCTCAGCCTCGCCCTCAATGGGGAAATGGCGCTGCAGATCGCGGCGCGCACGCCGCCGGATCTCATCCTGCTGGACATCGTCATGCCCGGCATGGACGGCTACGAGGTCTGCCGCCGCCTGCGCGAAATGCCGGAGACTGCGGAGGTGCCCGTCATGTTTCTATCATCACTGGAGGAGGTGCACGACAAGACCCTGGGGTTCGAGGTGGGCGGCAACGACTACCTGACCAAGCCCTTCGAGATGCTCGAAGTGAAGGCCCGCGTGCGTTCGCTGCTCAAGGCCAAGGCCTACAGCGATGCCGTGAAGGAACAGATCGCCAGCGAGCTGCGCGTCGCGCGGGACATCCAGATGGGCATGGTGCCGCGGGATTTCACTTCGTTGGAAAGCGCCTATGGAGTTTCCTTCGGCGCGGTGCTGGAACCCGCGCGCGAAGTTGGCGGCGACCTCTACGGGGCCTGCGCAGCGGCACCGGACCGCCTCGTTGTTTTCCTGGGAGATGTTTCAGGCAAAGGCATTCCGGCCTCGATGTTCATGGTGCGGGCCATCAGCCTCGCCCGCCTGCTGGCGCGGGAAATCGCCGACCCCGAGCGCATCCTCGCCCGCCTCAACGACGAACTTTCCTCGGACAATCCCTCCTGCATGTTCGTCACCTTCCTTTGCGCGGTGTTCGAACCCAAAACCCGCCGGCTCACCTTGGCCAACGCGGGCCACTGCCGCCCCGTGCTGCTGCGCGACGGCCAGGCCCCCCGCTGGGCCCTCGCCAACCTCGGCACGGCCCTCGGATTTGAACCCGGTCTGGAATTCGAACGCACCGAGATGACCCTGCAGCCCGGCGACGCGCTCGTCCTCTACACCGACGGCGTGAGCGAAGCGTTCGACCCCGCGGCGGAATGTTATGGCGACGACCGCCTGCTCGCCGATTGCGCGACCTTTTCCGGCCTAACTGCCGACAAGGTGACCGCAGGACTGCTGGAACAAGTCCGTGCCTTCGCCAACGGCGCTCCGCAATCGGACGACATTGCCATCCTCACCTTGAAACTCGATGGCACCGCCTCCGACACCCTGAACCTCGAACTCCGCGCGACACCCGCCGAGGTCATGCGCGGAGTGGAAACCCTGCAATCCTTCGCCACCGCCCATGACGTGCCCGCCGACGCCATCTTCGATCTCTCGCTCGCCCTGGAGGAATGCAGCAGCAACATCGTCAACCACGCCCTCCTGCGGGACGAGGGGAAAACCTTCCGCGTCAGCTTCACCCGGACGCCGGAGTCGCTGGTCGTGGAGTTGCGCGACGCCGGCTCCGAGTTCGACCCCACAACCCAGCCGGACCGCAAGCCGGCTGCGGATGACGATGATTTGCCGGGCGGCTGGGGTATCCAACTCGTCCGCCGCCGCATGGACGACATCCGCTACCGCCGCGATGCCGGGGAAAATGTCCTGCTTCTGACAAAGCGGCTTGGCAGATCCCCCGCCCCGGCTTCATCTTCCGAATCGTAACCACAACCACCAAACCCGCAGATCCCATGTCACTCGAAATCCAGATGCTCCAGGCCATCGGCGGCCAGAATGCCGGAGCCATCACCGTCCAACTCACTGGCAGCCTCGACACCGCCACCGCTCCCGATCTCGAAAAGGAACTCACCCCGGTTCTCGCCACTCCGGTCAAGGATGTCATCTTCGACCTCGCCCAACTGAAATTCATCAGTAGTGCCGGGTTGCGCATCTTCTCCATCGCCCGCAAGCAGCTCAAGGAACGCGGGGGCCAGGCATCTTTCATCAACATGCAGCCCCAGATCGAGGCCGTCTTTGAAATCATCAAGGCCCTCCCCGGTGTCGGCGTTTTCGCAAACACGGCGGAACTCGATGACTACCTCGCCATCCAACAAGCCCGCCACCAGCAGGGCGGCTGACGGCACCGATCGGTCTCAAGCAAGTCATGCCGTGACAGTCAACCGAACGAGCGGAAGACCGTCGCCGTTGGATTCCAGTCGAAGCCGGGATCCAACGGATAAACCGGGCGCGTCAGATTCTGATAGCCGATCGAGGTGAGCAACGGCTGGACGGCACCGGGCGACAATACCAGCAGGTGATGGCTCGCCATCGCCTTCAGTTCGGGTTCAAGATAGCCGATCTTGACCACTGTGACCGCGTGCTCCAGCGGGTCGAGTCCCAGAGCGAGGAAATCCTTTCTCAGATGGAAGGGCTTTCTGCGTTCGGTGATGATGACGTGGACTCCTCCCGATCGAACGACTGCTTGGCGGCCTCCCGTCGTATCGCCATCGATGATCGCTAACAGCGTTCCCTCCATTTCAAGGGGGACGCCGTGGATGGGATCCAGTTTCCCGCCGAGACTCAGCGTGACTCTTGAGCCGATTGCGTGACTGGAGCATGTCGCGATGGCGGCAGCATCGGGGATCGAGGCAAAGATGGCGGTGGAATTGCCACTATCAGAAAAAGCGGGATGCCGGAGCAAAGCCGCCAAGGTCGCCGGGACATCACCCGCAGCGCCTGCGGTGGGGTTGTCGCCGGCGTCGCTGAGGAAAACCGGCCGCTGGTTTTGCTTCAACGCCTCCTCCAAGCACCACTCCGCCGGACCGGCCGGAGCGATGAACCGGAATTCTTCGCGGGCTTCCCAATAACGGCGCGCGATGGCTTCAGCGGCTGCTTTCACCGCCGCCGCATCGGTGCCGGTTACGACGGCGGAGGCCATGGACCGGGCTTGATCCGCCCACGCGTAACCAACCCACAGGGAAGCGTCGCAAACTCCATCCAAACCGGACTCGGTGGGAAGCGGCGCATACAAGCTTTTCCCCGGCTCCGTCTCGGTGCTCGACATCTCTCCCGAAACCAGCACCGGGATGCCCACCCGCGCGCGGAACTCCGGCTGCGGATCATGCCACCAGTTCAACAGCAGCCGCACGGCGCGCTCGCGCGTTTCCATCCAGTCCAAGTGCGGCGCGGTCCGGTAGGTGGTGATGAAATCGACCATGCCAACCAAGTTGTCCGTGACGTTTCCATGAAGATCCTGGCTGCAGGTGACCGGCATGTCAGGGCCGGTGATTTCGCGGATCGCCGCAAGCAAATCCGCCTCGGCATCATCCAATCCTTCGACCGCCATCGCCCCATGGACATCGAAGTAAAACGCATCGATCGCTCCCGCCTCGATAAGACACTCGAGGATTTCCCGTTTCATCGCCTCGTAGCATTCACGCCGCACCTGCCCGCCCGGGATTGCCCGGAAATGTGCGAGCGGCAGCGCCCGGATGTCCGAAAATTCCGGCTTCGCTAGAAACGGATACCGCTCCAGCATTTCGTCGCCGCGGGTTGCGAGAAAATCCTCCTGCCGCGTCCGCAGCGGCGAAAACGTGCTGCTTTCGATGTGGATTCCCGCGATGGCGAGGCGAAGCGGGTTCATGCGCGGCGTTCAGCGAGGGCTTCAGTTAGGGCGGTTTTGGAAAGGCGCACTTTGTCCGCGCTCGTTTCTTTCCAGCCATATTCATCGTCCTTGGTGAAGCTGCCCATGAAACAATGATCGTTGAAATACGTCATCCCGCCGCGCACCTCGTGCCGCGCGCTGAGGTGGATTTCGCTCACGCCGGTCGCCCGGACGATGCCGCCCAGATTCTGCTCGGTCACCCCGCCGCCGGGCATGATCGAGGCACGGCCGGCTGCCTGTTTTACCAGAGCGGTTAGCTGCACGATACCGTTGGGCACGTCCGGTTGTCCGCCCGAACTGAGGATGCGTCTGACGCCAAGCCCGATGATGTCTTCGAGCGCTTCGCCCTGATCCCGCGTCATGTCGAATGCCCGGTGGAACGTGATGTCCAGCGCGCCCGCGGCGTCGATGAGACGTTCGCACCGTTTCACGTCCACACGCCCATCAGCAGTTAGACAGCCGATCACCACGCCGTCGGCTCCCAAGTCCCGTGCGACCCCGATGTCATGGATCATCACTTCCATTTCCGCTTCGGTGAAAAGGAAATCATGCCCGCGCGGCCGGATGATCACCATCAATCCACCGGAAAAAACCGACCTCACGCCGCGGATCATGCCGGCGCTCGGTGTGGTTCCACCTTCGGGCAGGTTCGCGCAAAGCTCCACGCGGTCAGCACCACCCTTCGCCGCAGCTTCGGCGGACGATACACGATCGATACAAATCTCAAGCATCGCCGCCATTTTTCCCGCCGCCGCAGGCATGGCAAGGACGATTCCCCGCCATGAGGGAGGACACGGCCAATTGCGTTTGCCGGATAAGCCGATGGACGCGGACTCCGAGCCCCCGCCCGGCCGTGATCCGCTGGAAAATCCGCTCGCATCGCGGCGTATTGCCGTGCGCATTCGTTCGACACCCATTCCGCCCTTATGAAACTTCCCGTCTGTTTCGCCGCCGCGCTTGGCTTGTTCTCCGCAGCCGTCGCCGCAGTCCCTGAAAAGCCGAACGTCATCTTCATCCTCTCCGACGACCTCGCCATGGGCGACCTCGGGTGCTACGGGCAGAAGCTGATCCAAACCCCGAACCTCGACCGCATGGCGGCGGAAGGCACCCGCTTCACCCAGGCCTACTGCGGCACTTCGGTGTGCGCGCCGTCGCGAACTTCGTTGATGACCGGACTCGACATGGGACACAGCCCGGTCCGGGGAAACAGGGAGATCGCCAAGAATGGACAGTTTCCGCTGCCTGCGGAAACGATGACGGTGGCTTCCGTCCTCAAGTCCGGCGGCTACGCGACCGCTTGCTCCGGCAAGTGGGGCATGGGCATGTTCGACACCACGGGCAGTCCGTTGAAAAAGGGCTTCGACCATTTCTTCGGTTATAACAGCCAGAGCCACGCACACGATTATTTCACCACCTATCTCTACGACGACGACAAGCGGATCGAGCTTGAGCCGAAGACCTACGCGCAGGAACTCATCGCGAACGATACCCTGAAGTGGGTGCGCACCCACAAGGACCAGCCCTTCTTCCTCTTCTACGCGGTCACCCTGCCCCACGCCAAACTGGAGATCGACGATCTCGGCCTCTACAAGGACAAGCCGTGGACCGAGGCACAGAAAACCTACGCGGCGATGGTGACGCGGCTCGATTCGGATACCGGGCACCTGCTCGACCTGCTGAAGGAATTGAAAATCGATGACCGCACGCTGGTGATGTTCGCCGGCGACAACGGATCGGCCTTCGCCCCCGACTCGCCGATCGGCAAACACTTCCAACAAGCCAACGGCCTGCGGGGTTTCAAACGCGGCCTTTACGAAGGCGGACTCCGCCAGGCGGCGCTCGCCCGCTGGCCGGGCATTGTCCCCGCCGGGCGCGTGGCCGACGATCCGTGGGCGTTCTGGGATTTCCTACCTACCGCCGCGGAACTTGCGGGCGCGAAGCTTCCGGACGTCTATCCGATCCAAGGAAGATCACTCGTTTCATTCCTCAAGGGAGGCCCCGCGCCGAAGCGTGACTGCTTCTATTGGGAGCTTCACGAAGGCGTGCCCATCCAGGCCGTGCGCTTCGGCCGCTGGAAGGCGGTTAGAAACGGACGGGACACCCCGATCGAGCTTTACGACCTATCAACCGACCTGTCCGAGGCCCATAACCTCGCTGCGGAAAAACCCGAGTTCGTCGCCAAGGCGGAGGAGTGGATGAAACAATCCCGCGTGGACGATCCGAACTGGCCGATGCAGGCCAAGGCGAAAAAGGCTCCGGCCGTGAAGTAGCCCGCGGAGCGACGCTGCCAGCGGTCCGATGCCCAATGAGACTTCACCCCACTGGTCCCGTGGATTGGCGGGCGACGAAATCCGGCGCTACCAGTTGATCGCCGACGGTTTCACCTTGCAGCGCACGGAGCAGGCTATCAGCCGCCCGGCAACCGATTTCAAAATGGTTCGAACGAGTGGTGGTGAGGGGAGGGTTCACCACGGAAGAGAGCAACATGTCGTAATTCCCGGCGATGGATAGATCCTCCGGCACGCGGATTCCCCGCTCGCGGCAGGCGCGGTTGAGTCCGTAGGCCATCAGGTCGCTGTAACAAACCACCGCCGTCGGACGCTCGGGCTGCGATAGCAGGAGATCGAGGGAATCCTGGCCCGCTTGGACGAATGCGGGGATAGTGACATTTCCGAGGTCCATTTTGGGCGTGATCACCCTCGGTTCCAATCCCCGCGCGGTGAGAACCTCGCGATACCCGCGGAACTGCTCCCATGCATCAAGGTGCACCACGGAGTTTTCGTAACGCTCGTGAGTGATCAATGCGATGCGCTGGTGTCCGAGATCGGCGAGATGGGAAGTGCCAAGCCTTCCGCCTTCCGCGTTGTCGACGTTGACACTCGGAATGCCGGACAAAAATCGCCCATACACTTCGACGACGGGGATCTGGAGTCGGTTCAAGCGCGCGGCGAATGCGGCGAGCCTGTCTTGCTCCGGACCATCCACCGAACAGTTGACGATCATGGCGTCCACATGACGGTTGAGACAACGCCCGAGGCAATGTTCCTGATCCACCTCCGCTTTCGAGAAAAAGACCACGGGTGAGTAGTCGGTGGATCCCATGGAGCTCTGGATCCCCAACAAAAACTGGGCCGACAAGTGGGCGTTCACTTCGTTAAGCAGCACGCCGAACAGAAACGAACGCTGCAGGCGCAGCGCGCGGGCGTTGACGCTGACCTGATAGCCGAGCTTCTCGGCCGTCTTCAACACGCGCTTGCGGGTGACCGGGTTGTAGTTCTGCCCTTGTCCGCTGAGAATCATGCCGACCGTGGAAGGTGAAACTCCCGCAGCGGCGGCGATGTCTTTACGGGTGACTTTCAAAATAAATGGATTGACGCGACCCCGACGGTGACGTGCGACCGGCAACAAGTCACCCCGAAAAAGCGGAGCGGCCTGTTGCAGGAAATCGTTCACGTCACTGTTTCTCAATCCGATAGAACGCCTTGGGCTCCGTGGCGCTGGTGTCCTGAAGCGTCCCGCTCGCGCCGGACAGGGTCAGGGTGCCGCAGGTCGTGGGAAAGCTTTCGAGCGTGAGGCTTTTCTTGAGGGTGTAGGTTTTGCCGGCCACACCGTTGAAGGTGACGGTAACGGTGTTGCCCACTTTGGTGGTGTTGGTGATCGCGAGCGGCTCGGTGACAGGGAACGAATTCTCATCCTGCGGATCGGTGCCGGCGAGGTACTCGGCTTTGTCGGAAGATCCATCATGGTCGGCATCGCCGGTGCCGTCAGTGGCGGCGAGTTCCGCCCAAGTCACGGTCCCGTCGTTGTTGCCGAAGTATTGATCCTCCCAGGCATCGGCGAGTCCGTCGCCGTCGGCATCCGCCGGCGGGGTGACATGGAGATCGGTGGCGGGATTGAATTGACCGGAGACAAACGTGAAGATGCGGGCCTCATCCACGCCACCGGCGGTGCGGAATTGGGCCGCGGTCTGGCCCCCGAGTTCGATCACAGGTGAGCCCGTGTCGTCGGGAGCGTATCCCACGCCGGAGTAGGTGTAGGCCAGCAGACCGTTGACATAGAGGCGGACCTGATTGTCCACGGTCACGGCTGCGACATGGGTCCAAATGCTGCCTTGGATGGACACCGGCGAGTTGGGCGCGCTTTTGCCGCCAACATTCAGGCCCCAATGGGTGCCGTCGATCGAGAAGATGCTGAAGCCACCGCGGGAACCATTTCCAACGCCGAAATACAAACCACCATAGCCGCCGCCGATTTGGGCGCTTCCCGTGGCAAGTTCGGGCCGGAGCCATACTTCCATGCCCCAGTTTTGGGTGCGGCCGGCCAGCGCCGCAGGAACTCCGCTGTGGGTGTAAACATCGTTCAAGGTTTCACTGATGCCCTTGGTGCTGCCGACCACACCGGAACCCACGTTGTAACTGGTTCCGGGAGTACCATTGATGTTGGTGAGATTGTTCCCTCCCGTATCATCCACGGTCGTGGCAAGATCGGCATCGCTCTCACCCAAGCGATAATGGGCCACCTCCGAATAGCGGGGAATGGAATTGGCGGTCAGCGTGACCAGCAAGGGTGACGGCAGGTCGGGATCGTTGTGGGTGATTTGCAACGTCGCAGTGAATGCGCCGAGGCTGCCCGCGGGATCACAGGAAATTTCAATCACATCGTTGGCACCCGAACCCACCACCATGCTGGGTGGGTCCGGATAGACGATGGTGAACTTGCCGGCATCCGCTCCGGTGACGGTCAGAGAAAGGTTCAGATCATTCAGCAAGCCGGTGTTGGAAATCGGAAGTTGGCGGGTGGTGGGACCACCAGTGGAGGCCACGGACCCGAAGGCGAGAGTACTTGCGACGATGAAATTCGGATCGGTGATCGCCGAGCCCGTGAGCGTGACCGTGGGGGTGGGGTTGTTCGCATCGTTGTTGTTGATGGTAAAGACGGCGCTGTGATTGCCGGCCGTAGCGCCTGGAGTGTAGGTGAATTCCAGCGTCCCGGTGTCACCCGGTGCGATGTTCAGCGGCAGCGGGGTCTCCAGGATGAACTTGCCGGTGTCACCGCTCAGCCCGGAAACCGAACTGATCGTCAGGGTGTTGCTCACACCATTGTTGACGACATTCACATAGGCGGGCGCGGTGGTCGAGACCACCACCGTTCCAGCAGCCACAGGGCCGCCCGGCATGCCGATGAGGGGATCCGGCGGATTTTTCATGTGCAGGTCCGTGATCGAGTTGAAGCCGGAGACGGTGGAGAAATAGACCTCGTCGATATCACCGGTGAAGCCGTGATCGCCACCGCCGGAATACTGGCTGCCAATACCGCTTCCGTTGTTGTAGTTAGGGTTGCCGGCACCCGTGGCAGCGTTGGAGCCCGCGAAGACCCCGTTGACATAGAGGCTGGTGACCCCGGCTTCGCGGACCAAGGCGAGATGGTCCCAGACTGTGCCGACACCCGTCGGTCCGACCGTTCCATTGATCTGGCCCAACCCGCCCGAGTACCAGCCGTATTTGCCGTTGGTGGCATCGTAGCTGATGATCTGGCCTCTGGCGCCATCGCCGTGGGAGACGACGAACTCCAACCCGGTGGCACCTGGCTGTGGCCTCGCCCAAGCCTCGATCATCCAATCCGTTGGGATGGCACCGAGGAGATCAGGACTGATCTGATAGCGTTCCTGAACGCCATCGAAGTTCATGTAGTGGGTGCTGCCGCCGCGGGCGGTCGCAGGGCCTCCTGCCGCGATGGTAGGCGTTCCTGTGACTGGAATATTCACCGCTCCGACGGTGGGCAGCAGATTGGCGGCAGTGGCACCTACGGCCGTGCCGGCGGCGGATTCGAGTTCTCCCATCTTGTAATGGGCGACCACGGTGGACGTAGCGAGCGCGCTGCCGCCCGTGGCGAGCAAGGCGACTCCTAGCAGGAAGTGATGGCGGATCATTGGAATTGGTTTTTTGGGTTTCGTTTTACGGTAGCACGGAAAGGAAATATCTCAACGGCGGCGACGCAGCAGACCGAGCAGGCCAAGCCCGCAGAGAAGTGCCGAGGAGGATTCGGGAACGGGATCGAATTCCAGTTTCATGAAATCCAATTGGACGTCAGAACCTGAGTTCGCGCCCACCGAGTTGACCCCCACCGACAAAGTCATCACGCTTCCCGTTCCGGTGAAGGTGAACGAATTGGTCTGACCGGTGCCTAAAACTTGAGTTTGGCCTCCAGCCGAGGCGATGAGATCGGTCGTTGTTGCCGATCCAAGCAGACTCACTGCCCAAGAGGCGGTGTAGGTCGCCCCCACGGTTGTGTTGAACGATGTGGAAATCTGACCGGTGGTGTTGCCCCCTCCCGTGAAAATCACCCCTCCGAGACTCCAAGGTTGCGGGGTGACGATGTCCACCGTCCAGGTAGCTCCATTGGTATCGCCGTCATTGGTGAAGGTCGAGCCCACGCTGCTTGGGGTGTAGGTGGCCACTGAGCCGAACGGTGTGCCATTGTTGATGCCCGACCAAGTGCCGCTGAACTGGTTCTCAAATACCAGCGTGGCCGCGCCGACAAGGCCCGACGGTGCCAAAAGGAGGGATAGGATGAGGAGCTTCAAACTTTGCGGTTTCATGGATTGGATGGGACGGGTGATTCTTGAAATGCCGTGGTTCATTCACGGCTAATCGACTTTTAGTTACGTGTCTATTCAGGAATTACGAGAAACGGACTACAACTTCAGCCGATGCCCATGCAAGCACTTTCTATAAATGTCGGCAATTTTTCGGCGAAGGCCCCTGACCCACCCGGGTCCGCATTTGGGACCGTCAGGTAGCGCTGTCGCTCATCATCCGTTATTACGCCCCCGGACTCGCTGCCACGTCCGGTCCGTCCGGAGCCGCGCGAAAATCAACTGCGTATTGGTTTTATCGCAAGCAGGATGTGGCGGGTTTTCGCGCGCCGCGTAAAGCTATCAGTCAGCCTGCCGTGTCGCCTAACGGATCACCTCCATTCCACTGAAACTTTCAATGCGATCCCTCACATTTTCCACCGCTTCCGTTTTCCTTGCGCTCCGCACTCCTGTGTTTTCCAGCTCGGGAAACAAGCGGCTTCTATTTGCGGCGATCGGCGGGCTTGGCTGGGCCGCTTCCTGCCAGGCCGTGGAGTGGAAGGAGCTAACCAAACAGCCAGGATCCCCGACCGTGGTCGCGTTCAACAATTTGCAAACCCCGCCCAAGTCCCTGCCATTTCTCACCGAGCGCAAAAAAGCGGCCGGTTTCTGGGCAGGTTACACCGAGCCCGCGATCATTGCCAAACTCGCGGAAACAGCCACGGTCGCGCCCGCCGGACAGTCGTGGGAAGCCACCGGATTGTGGATGCACGCCAAAACCGCCAAGGGCTGGGTTTCCCTGCCGGTTTTCGAAACAAAGGACAAAAGTGCCGGCAGCGTCAAACAGGGAGAAACCCATGTGGCGCTCCACGCCGGATTCTGGAACACCCTTCAGCCATCCCGTCCGGAGAGCGCTGTCGCGACTCCGGGCGCGACCAAAGCCAGAACCGGCGGCTTCAATGCCAGCCTGGGCGAGCGCGTGGGAACGGCCCAATCTCCGGATGACCGGCAGGCCAATCCGTTTTACAAATACGATGGGGATGCCACCAAGGAGACCGCCGGAGTGTTTGTGCCACCGGCCTACAATGGCAGCGAAGCCTACGGGTTGATCGTTTCCATCACGCCCAGTTTTAATGTCCTTCCCAAGGCAGGGCCACCTTGGACGACTGAATCTGTCCGCCGCAAATACATCTGGGTGGCTCCGGGCAATATCGGGAACAACCAACCGGGCAACCGCCGCGTCTGGCTGGCACAGCAGGCGCGCGCCTGGGCTCTTCACCACTACCGCATCGACCCGTCCCGCTGCATCATCTCGGGATCATCCAACGGCGCGGACGCCGCATCGGCCACAGCGGTGGCGACGCCCTTCGGATTCAATGCGGCGTTTTTGTTTGCCCCGCCATGCAGTCCGGCGCTGGGCACGGTATCAATCCCCATGGAAGGGCCGGGGTCGGAAAAATTCATGGCCATGAAACCCTATCCGGGGACCATCACCCCCCTGTCCAGCAAAGGGATCGACCACATCCGTAAAAACTGGCGCTTCGCCTATGTCGTCGGGACCAAGGACAGCTTTCTGCCGTATTGCCGGAATTCGGTGAATGCGCTCCTCAAGGCGGGCGCGGACTGCGAACTTTTCGAGATTCCAAACATGGGCCACGGTGGTGCCATCCCGTCCATCGCGGAATACCTCGACTATCTGGAATCCCCCCGCATGGGCAAGGCGGCCGGCGTGGACGAAATGGGCATCGGCGCGACAAAGTCAGCCATGATAGAGATCGGCAAATACCTCAGCGCCAACGACCCCGCCAAAGCACGCGAGCGCCTCGCCCAATTGTGGAACAATTACCCGTCCAGCAGGACCAACCCGGAACTGCTCGCACTGATCGTGAAGATGGAGGCACTGCCATGAACCCCATCAGACACTCACGGAGGTGGGTCGGCTTCCTTATTGGATTCAGTATGAGTGCGTTTTTGCAATTGACGCACTCCGGGAGAGGGATTCAACACACGTGGTATGAATGAACTTTTTCGTTGCGTGGCCGGCTTGGCGGTTGGACTCCAGTTGCTATGCACCTGTTCCGGTGCCGCACCGGCGACTCCCGCCAATACCGCCGCGGTTTCCCCGGCCGATGCGATCAAGGGCTACGTCGAGGGCCTTGAGGGCGAGCGCCGCGACGCGGGACGCTTTTTGTTGGAATACATGCCCGAAGCGGACCGCGGATCGATCCCGCTGGAACTCTTCCGCGAAAACCTTGAGCAGGCGTTCATCGCCCGCGAGACCTACCCATGGACGAAGGCCCTGCCCCGCGATCTGTTTTTCAATGATGTGCTGCCCTATGCGTTAGTCGATGAAACTCGCGACCCGTGGCGGTTGCGCTTGCGGGAGTTATACGCGCCGCAGCTCGCGGGCTGCCAGAGCGTCCGTGATGTCTCCGAGGTCGTCGGCGGGCAGATCGCGAAGCTGACCGGCGTCCGCTACGACACCAAACGCGAGAAGGCGTGCCAAAGCCCGGCGGAATCGATGAAGCAGGGCATGGCGAGCTGCACCGGGTTGTCCATCCTGATGGTCGATTCGCTGCGTGCCTGCGGCGTGCCGACCCGCCTCGCCGGGATCCCGCTGTGGGGAACCTTGGAAGGAAACCACACCTGGCTGGAGATCCACGATGGCGAGGCATGGCAAATGGCGGATTTCGGCAGCGCCCCGAAGGAGTGGAACAAGGGCTGGGCCATCGAGCGCTGTGCCTACTGTGACCCACAGCGGCCGATTTATGGCGTGTTTGCTTCCTCATTCCGCCTCACCCGGATCGAGTTTCCGCTGATCTGGGACTGGAACGAGGGTGGCTCTAACGGCGCACCCACCTCGCCCGAGGACTACTACACGCAGGAGCGAGACAAGGACGGGAACCTCGTTTCCCTCAAGTGGACCCAGCAGAAAACCCGCGTCTCCGGCGAGGACCGCACCGCGCATTATATTGAGCTGGCCGGCGGTCGCAAGATGCCGGTCCCGAAAGGCATGGCCAGCGTGGCACTGCGTGCGTTTTTAACGGGATCCGAAACCCGCGTCGACGTCGCAGTGCGGGCGAAAAGCGGCGACCAGATTGTGTTCGAGGGCCGGACCGCCTCCGAGGCCCAGGATCGCAACGATTTTGTGCGCATCATCTGTCCGCCGGGCGAGCTGGTGGTTGAGCACAGGCTGGCCTCCGGTGATTGGTCTTCGCAAACAGTGAAAACCGCTGCGGACAAGGAATCATCGGTGAAAATCGAAGTCACCCGTGAGGCCGCCGGCGGGGTGTTCGATATCGACCAACGTCGCGCCCTTGCAACGTGGTTCCACAGCGGCGGCGCTGCATGGCCGGCCGAGTGCAAATGGCCGGTGCCTGCGGACGCCGCACAGGTGGACAAAATGCGCGACGAACTGTGGTCGATTTTCCGCGAAGCGGCGCGCCAGAACCGCTGCACCAAGGAATTCGGGCCGCTGCCACCGACACTTGCCGAAGCCATCGCCGCCCGGGCAGGCAAAGGCGGCCTCGCTCCGCAAACCCTGACACTTGGCAAGGACACGATGCCCTTCGTTCTCATCCGCAAGGAAACCACACCACTCCCAGCAAGCGGCCGGGCGCTCTACATCTGCCTTCACGGTGGCGGCAACAATGACGAGTCCCCCGGCCCTCACGCGTGGGACGTCAACACACAGGAATGGCAGTCACAGGCGCGCCTGGCTGCGGAAGTCTATGCCGGCGAAGGCATCTTCTTCGTTCCGCGCATGGCGGACGACCGCCGCGGCCGCTGGTGGTTTTCCCACAATCAGAACGCGTTCGACATGCTGGTCGGCCACGCGATCCGCGAATGGAACGTCGATCCCGACCGGGTCTATCTGATGGGAATATCGGAGGGGGCCTACGGCACACAGATCGACGGTCCGTTCATGGCCGACCGCTTCGCCGCGGCCAATGCGATGGCTGGCGGAGTGGGCAAGGACGTCCCCGCCGAAAACCTGCGCAACCTCCCGTTCCGCACCGATGTTGGGGAAAAGGACACGATGTTCGACCGCATCGGCCTGGCCCGCGAGTTTCATTCCCGGATGGAAGAGGCGAAAAAGAAATATGGTGGCTATCAGAACCACCTCGAAGTCCAGGCCGGCCGCGGCCACGGCGTCGACTACGCTCCCGGCAGCCAATGGATGATCCATTATCATCGGAATCCACGGCCCGACACCGTCGTGTGGAAAGCCCAACCGCTCGACAACCGCCGCCGCGAGGCGTTCTACTGGCTTGGCCTGGAAGCATCTCCCGACGACAAGACGCCGGTGCTTGTCACCGCCAGGCTCGACCGCGAACACAACTCGGTCGTCCTCGACCTCGCGGACGCCGACGGCAATCCACTCGCCGGACGCAAGGCAAGCGTCATGCTCGACGACTCGATGCTCGACCTGACAAAACCCGTCACCGTGCTTTGCAACGGGAAGCCCGCTTTTTCCGGAGTGCCTGTGCGCAGCGTCGAGACTCTCGCCCGCACGATGCTCCAGCGCTCCGATCCCCATATGTGTTTCCCGGTGCGCATCGAAGTGGGAAGCCTTTAAGCCACGAACCCGCGCCGTGCTGGGTGTGGAACGAGGAGTAACTTGAGTTTGCGCCTGCTATCGAATGGGTCCGGAGTTCGAGCTTTAGCTTATCTTCCCCGCACCGCACTGAAGACAAGCTAAAGCTTGAACTCCGGGCGGCTTCAGGAGCCAGAGAGTCCTGCAAGTTATTCGGGAGGATTGGTCTTCTGCGCGTGATAAAGAGGAAGAGGACAATATGGTCCCCCCTTCCTATACTTCCGGAGATGCAGGACGCCCAGGACCACGGCCGATCATGCGGCGCAGGCACCACTCCGCCACGGCAAGGAGGAGGATGGGCAGCATCACCCACCACTTGTCCCAGATCGGCAGGGCGCGTTTCCAGACGACGGCACTCGAGCGGGATGCAAGAGCTTCGAGAGTCTGCCTGATGTTGTCCTGATTCACGATGCTGCCGCCGGTTTCACGGGCGAGTTCTTCCATCAGGTCGGACCGGGTGGCGACCGCGATGGTTTCGTCTCCAGTCTGATCGACGTGGATGCCCGACCGGGTGACGACCGGTTTGCCTTCCGCGCTGCGGTAGGCGGCCTCGATGATGACATCACCGTCAATCCGCGGGACGAACGAGCCTTCCCAGACGTGGCGCGCGCCGTTCCATTGCATGGGCACCGTGATCGGGTTATTTCCTTCCTGTTTGAGCGTGACCTCAAGGCCGGAATGGTCGCCGGCCGGAAGGGCTTGCACGCTCAGGGGGACGACATCGCCCGGCAGCACGCGCGTGGCAGGTGCGATGATGCCCACGCGGCCGATTTTGTTAGCGATGCGTTCCTCGGCCAGCCAACGGATGGTGTTGTTCCAGAATTTCCTGAAATACTTCTGCTTGTCGCCCGGCTCGCCCCAGGATCGTTCGAACTCAGCGCCCCAGCCCTCGGTGGTGTCGGACATGAAGGCCATGGTCCGGCCGCGACCGATGTCCTGCACGGCGAAGAGCACGAGATTCTGGTCTGCTCCGAGTTGAGGTGAATTCACCTCAGCCAGCACGTGGGCACCCGGTTTGGCACGGCGGGCGTAGTTGATGCCTCTGAAGTAAGGAATCCTGGTATTCCATAGCTGGCGGTTTTCCTCCTCGTTCGCGCCCACCTGCATGATGGGATGAACGAGCCCGGCGGGCGTGAGCTTCGGGCGGAACGTCAGCGACATGGGATCGCTTTTGTTGGCGATCTCCACGGGCATGAGTTTGTTGAAGACGGTGGTTTCGTAACCACCGGCACCGAAGGAAGTGAAACCACCCACCATAACGAAGCCGCCGCCGAAGCGCTCGACGAACTCCACGGTGTTCGCCATTTGTTGGGGCGAAAAAGCTTCCTTGATGATGTCGCTGTCGATCACGACGTCGTATTTGAGAAGCTCCTCCAAAGTGGCCGGATAACCGCGCGTGGCATGGCAGACGCTCGGGATTTCGCGAGCGAAGTTATCTTGAAAAACACGCTTGTCCTTGCCGCGCACCGCGAGGGCCTGGCTGGCCAGTGCTTCGAGCGACTCCTGGCCGGGGAAGTGCAGGCAGGTGACGGACATTTCGGGATCGGCCTCCAGCGCGTCCTTCAGATAGGCGGTTTCCTTCGGTTCGCTTCCTTCCATGTAAAGGACACGGATCAAATCGCGGCGGAGTTCGCAGGCCGCGCGCATGTGGTTGTTCCCGGTGTGGGCTTCGCCATTGAGGGGGGATAGAGTGATGTCGTAGAAATGGCAGCCGAGATGGGGTGAGATGAAATCCGCGGTGATCTGTTGCCAGCCGCCGTTCAAGCTAACGGTTTGCTGGTGCAGCGTCTGGCCTGCGTATCCGATGGTGAGTTCGGTGCTC
>JBDSNC010000201.1:0-3748 GCA_039915545.1 Luteolibacter sp. | reverse complement strand
CGACGAGGATGACCGGCTGCAGGTGCTCGCGGCGCAGGGTTTCCCGGATGATCGAGGAGAGGATTTCCACCGGATAGCCGAGGCCGCGGGTGCCGAACTGGCCGAAGTAGGCGAGGTCCTTGCGGAGTTGCGCGGGCTTCACTCCGGCGGCTTTTGCGAGGGTGGTTGAACTGACGGTCTCCACCGCGTTGGCCTTCAGTTTCTGGAGGCAGCGATGGTAGATGGAAAGCCGGTAGATCGCCTTTTTCGGGATGTCGATCTTGCCGATTTTGTCGGGGAAGTCCACGGGTTTTGGGGTGATCTGTGGGAGAAATGTTTCATCCGAACGCGGATGGTCAGAGTGCTCCCGGGTTTTGCAGCAGGGCTGAAACACGGTTCAGCAGGACTCCGGCGCCGCCGCCGTCGACGACGCGGTGGTCGAAGGTGAGAAGCAGATCCGCGACGGTGGCGGGAAGGAAAACCTCGACCTCGGTGCTCCAGACCGGCTTTTTCATTCCGGCTCCGATGCCGAGGATCAATGTTTCGTTAGGCAGCGGGATCGGCGTGCCGGTGGTAAGACCGAAGGTGCCGAAATTGGTGACGGTGGCGATGCCTCCGCGGCAGTCCTCCTCGGTGAGGCGGCGGCGGCGGGCGCGGTCGACGAGATCGTCGTATTCAGCATTCAGGTCGCGCAGGGATTTCTGGTCGACTTTTCTAACGACGGGTACGACGACGCCGTCCTCCACCTGCACCGCCACTCCGATGTCGAAGGCGCGGGGGTGTACGACTTTGTCACCGATCAGATAGCCCGCGGTTTTTGGGTTTTCTGCCAGGGCGAGGGCGAACGCGCGCAGCAGATAGAGCGTGAGGCCGGGCTTCGGTGATTGTTCGCGGCGGTGGTCGAGCACGCGGTCGAGATTCACCGGTAGCCCGACGGTCGCCAGCGGACGCGTCCAACTGCGGCGCATCGCGTCCGCCACGGCGAGGCGCATCGGCGAGGCGTGGGTGCTGGGCCAGGCTTCGAGGTAATTGAGGAATTGTTCGAGGTCCTCGACGGTCACGCGGCCACCCGCGCCGGTGCCGGCGATGGCGGAAATGTCGGCCTCGCGGATGCCGAGATCGTCCATGCGGGCGCGCATGCGGGGGGAAATGTAATGGGCTCCCATCACGCCGGTAGGGACGGGCAGGCCTTTGACACTTGGCACAACCGCAGGTGCTTCCTCGTAGGCGTCGTCATCAAGGGCGAAATGCAAATTTGCCTCGGCTTGGTTGGCATTGCTCGATTGGCTGGCGGCGATGCGTTTTGTTTCTTGGGATTCCAAGGTGTCCACTCCGGTGCGCGCGACTTCCGCTTCCGTGACTTCCAACAGGCCGAGCAAGGTTCCCACTGAATAGGAAACTCCCTCGACCGCGCGGATTTCCGAAACGATCCCGTCGCACAGCGTGGTGACACCCATCACCGCCTTGTTCGTCTCGACCTCGATGATTTCCTGATCGGTGCGAACGGTGTCACCCACCGAAATGCCAAGACGGATGATGGTGGCTTCGGCGATGGACTCACCGAGCTGGGGCATGAGGATGGGGACGGTGGGCATTTGGGTAAAAGCTGGAAATCTCTAGAAAGTAAGCAGCTTGCGGAGCGCTTCGCAAATGGATTCAGGTGTCGGCCGATGCGCCGCCCAGAGTTTCGGATGATAGGGGACCGGCGTGTCGCGCGCGTTCAGACGCTGCGGCGGAGCATCCAACAGATGGAATCCTTCCTCGCAGACCCGTGAAACCACCTCCGCCGTGACGCCGCCCCAAGGGAAAGCCTCGCCCAGGGCTAACAGGCGGCCGGTGCGGGCGACGGAGGCGAGAATCGTGTCAAGATCGAGCGGCTTCACCGAACGCAGGTCGACGACCTCGATCTCCCAGCCGTCCTGTTGGAGCCGTTCCGCCGCGCGGACCGCTTCGTGGACCATCGCGCTGTAGGCGACGACCGTGGCGTGTTTTCCCGGACGGATGATCCGCGCCTGGCCGATGGGAAGATGGTCGCCGTTGATCGACTTCGCCTTCAGCCAGCGGTAGAGAAATTTATGCTCGCAGAAAATAACAGGATCATCGAGCGCCACACCGTCGATCAGCATGTGATAGGCGTCCGAAACCGTCGCGGGCGTGAGAACGACGAGTCCCGGATACTGGGCGTAGATCCCTTCCATGCTCTGGCTGTGGAAAGGCCCGGAGCCGGGAGTGCCGCCGGAGGGCAGGCGCACCGTGATCGGGATCGGCATGCCTGTCCGATAGAAATGGGTGGCCGCCTGGTTGACGATCTGGTTGAACGCCAGCGACGAGAAATCCGCGAACTGCATTTCCACGATCGGCCGCATGCCCTCGATCGCCGCGCCCACGGCCATGCCGATCATCGCGTCTTCGGAAATCGGCGCGTCGAAAACCCTGCCGGGAAACTGTTCCGCCAGACCTTTCGTCGCTTTGAAAGCGCCGCCGAACGTTGCGATGTCCTGGCCGTAGAGAAAAACCCGCGGATCGTCGCGCAGGAGTTTTTCCTGAGCTTCGCGGATGGCGTCGATGTAGGTCACACTCACTGGACGGCGCAGGGCTGTGGGGTTGAAAATCGGGTGGAAAGGGCGGTCCAGTCTTCCTGATAGGGATCCGGCGGGTCCTCCTGCTGGGCTTGGGCGACGGCGCGCTGGACCTCGTCGGCGAACTGGTCCTGCCAGGAAAAAATCTCGTCCACCGTGGCGAGGCCGTTTTCCACGAGCTGGCGCATCGCCACTTCGATGCAGTCGCGCCCGTAGTGGCCGCTCTTGATTTCCGCAGGGACGTAGGAGCCGTCGTCATGTTCGCCGTGACCTGACAGCCGAAGCAAACGCGCCACCACCAGTTGCGGTCCGCCTCCTTCGCGGGCGCGTCGCACTGCCTCGCCGATCACCGACGCACAGGCTAACAAATCCGTGCCATCCACTGAAAATCCTCCCACGCCGTAGCCACGCGCCTTCTCCACCAGATCCGCGCAGGCGAATTGGCGGTAATTCGGCGTGGAATAGGCGAACTGGTTGTTTCCCACGATGACCACCATCGGCAGTCGCTCGACGGAGGCCAGGTTCAGGCCTTCATGAAACGCCCCGGTCGAGGTTGCTCCGTCACCGATGCAGGTGGCGCCCACGCGGCCTTGCAGCGTTCCCTGCAGCCGTTTCGCGAAAAGCATTCCGGCCACCACAGGTACTTGCGCGCCGAGATGGGAAATCATCGCCGGCATCCCCATTTGCGGACGCCCGCGGTGGATGTTGCCATCACGCCCGCGCATCGGGCCCTGCGCGGAGCCCAGGTAGGTGCGCGTGCAGTCGATCAGCGGTTCGCCGAACGCCGTGCGCCCCGCCTGGTCGCGGATGAGCGGGGCGAAAAAATCCGTGCCTTGGATCAGCGAGGTGCCGAGCGTGGCGCTGACCGCTTCCTGGCCGCGGCCGAGGTAGACTCCGCCGACGATTTTTCCCGCCTTGTAGAGGCTGGAAAGTTTGTTTTCGAGGATTCTGGCCTTCAGCATCGATTGAAACACCGACCGCAGAAAATCGCGGTTCATCACCACTCCATCGGCGAAAGGTTGCATATCCATGTGAGGCACGGCCGATGCTAAAACGATGCGGGTGAAACCTGCAACCGCTTTCCCGAAATCTCATTCCGCGCGTCCGTTCCACGCCACTAATTCATTGTAAATCAGTCCTTTTCCGCCGAAAAGATCCAGTGCGCTGCCCACCGTCACATCCACCTTGCC
>JBDSNC010000132.1:0-17180 GCA_039915545.1 Luteolibacter sp. | reverse complement strand
GGGCGCGACGCCATCACCAGCACCTCGCCGGTGACCACATCGAGCACCACAAAAGCGCCGCGTTTGCAGCCGGCTTTCAGCGTTTTTTCCGCGAGCATCTGCCACTGGAGATTGATCGTGGTGACGAGCGTGCCGCCGGGGCGCGGGCGTTTCACCTGCTCTTCCAACAGCTTGTTGCCGCTCTCGTCGAAGAGCAGGCGCTTCATGCCGGGATCGCCGGTGAGCTGGTCGTTGAAAAGTTTCTCAAGCCCCGCGCGGCCCTCGCTTTCCTCCCACAGAGGTTCGTTGAAATTGATCGGGCCGGTCGGCAGCTTTCCGACGCTGCCGGAGTAGCCGACGATGTGCGCCGCAAGATCGCCATGCGGATAGAAGCGGCTGTAGATCGGCTGCAGGACGAGGCCGGACGTGAGCTTGGTCTCAATGTTGTGCGCTTCCTTTTCGTCGATCTGCCCGCTCACCAGAAGCGGCAGCCAGCGCCGGTTCTTGTAGTGGTCGTAGAGTTCGTCGTCGGACTTCGGCGTCAGGTTCTTGACCAGTATCTGGAGCGAATCGAGCCGGGTGCGCGCCCAGTTGACGACGAAATCGCGGTCGGCATTCTCAAACTGCCTGAACTGCAGCGCCACCTGATAAGCCACGCGGTTCTGGGCAATCGCCGCGCCGTCACGGTCGACGATCTGGCCGCGTGGCGCGGGGATTTTCAGGGTGATCGTCCGGGCGTCCTTCCGGGTGATGATGGCACCGTCGTTGGCACCCCGGGATGTGGGGGCCTCGACAGCAGGCGGCACATCGGCTTTGGCCAGATCCGGCGCGCGCAAAGCCTGTGCCCCCAGCGGCAGAACCGTGAGGCAGGAGGCGAGCGAAATTCGACAAAAGGACGAAGGAAACACCATAGGGTTTGCAGAGGCTAAGCTTGAAAAACGGGCAAGGCAACGCTCAATCCCAGCCCGATTCCTTCCACTCGGACGGCGATTTCCCGATGTTCTCAACGATCTCCGTCGGCACGAAAATGAACTCATCCTGCCGCGTCTGCGAGGGATCCATCCGGAAGCGGACGAGCTTCCGTTCGCGGCGGCCATTCGCCGCGATGGTGAGATCGGCGAAAATTTCCAGCGCCCCGTCCTCCTTGGGCTTCACCTGGAGCAGCCCCGGGATCGGGTAAACGGCGCGCACCGCACCGGTTTCGTCTTTCGGCCGTGTGAAATCGAAGCGCTTTCCCAGATGATCGGCAGGATACCATTCATCGCGTTTCGTCAGCATCGTTTTCGTGCGGATCCGGTGGACGACGAGCCATTCCTGCCGACCCATTTCTCCGGTCGCTTCGATGCGCCAACTGAACGGACCGTCAAACGTGGCGACGGCAGCGGAAACGACCATCGCACTCAGCGCGTAGCTGCCACCGGACGTACCCTCCGGCTTCACCTGCATGCGGACGGACGCGCCGTTCACCTTCACCGCGGGCGACGACGCGTAGGTGTTTTTCTTCGCGATCAGGCTGACGCACGAAGTCAGCGAAAGCAAAAGAGCCGCGCTTGCCGCAAGTCCGGAGCCGTGCATGATTCGCGCGATGACTGATTGGAATTTCATGGCCGTGATTATCCTGGTGGGGCTTTTTGTCCTTTGGAAGCTGGAATTCGCCGCCACTCTGCTGAACCTCAAGGCATTTCCCGAATCCGTTCCGAAGGGCTTCGAGGACGTGATGGATTCGGAAAAACTCGACAAGGCCCGCGCCTACCTCCGGGCGCACGCCCAGTTCGGCATCATCGAATCCACCGCTTCGCTCGCCGTGATGCTCATCTTCTGGTCGCTCGGCGGGTTCGGCTGGCTCGATGGCTGGGCGCGCTCGCTCGGCCATTCCGAAGTGGTCACCGGACTCATTTTCCTAACCGTCCTACTGGTCGGACAGAGCCTCGTCGGCATCCCCTTCTCCATCTACGACACCTTCGTGATCGAGGAGAAATTCGGTTTCAACCGCTCCACCTTCGCGACTTTCGTGATGGACCGCATCAAGGGCATGATCCTCGGTGCCATCATCGGCCTGCCGCTCGCCGCCGCAGTCCTGTGGATTTTCGGAAACGTCCCGAACGCCTGGCTCTGGGCTTGGGTGACGGTGACAGCCTTCCAACTGATCCTCACCTATCTGGCCCCGTCACTGATCATGCCGCTCTTCAACAAGTTCACGCCCATGCCGGACGGCGATCTGAAAAATGCCATCGAAGCTCTCGGCGTGAAATGCGGATTCCCCCTCACCGGCGTCTTCGTGATGGACGGCTCGAAGCGCTCCACCAAGGCGAACGCCTTCTTCACCGGACTCGGAAAGCAGAAGAAAATCGCACTCTTCGACACGCTCGTCGACAAGAGCACCCAGCCCGAACTCATCGGCGTGCTCGCCCACGAAATCGGTCACTACCGCTGCGGCCACATCAAGCAGCGCCTCGTCGTCGGCATCGTCCAGATGGCGGTGATCTTCTTCCTGCTCGGTCTCGCCACCGATCCTGATGGAAAATTCGCGCGACTTCTGTTCGACGCGTTCGGCGTGAAGCAGATCTCTCCGCACGCCGGGCTGGTGTTTTTCAGCATCCTGCTGGAGCCCGTTAGCAAGCTGCTCTCGGTCGCCGCCAACGCCTGGTCACGCAAGCACGAGTTCGAGGCGGATGCCTACGCCGCCAAGGTCACCGGCGACGGCGAGGCACTTGGAGATGCGCTGAAAAAACTATCAGCCGACCATCTCTCGCACCCGTCCCCCGCCGCCCTGCGCGTCTGGCTGGACTACTCGCACCCGCCGCTGTTGCAACGGTTGGAAGCGCTGCGCCGGGGATAACGCTGACACTATTGCTGCCCGATGAAAAAAGGGATCCGCCACGCAAAGCGAAACGAATCCCTGTTGATCGTCAGACTGCGGGAGACTGGTTGCGTTGATGACGAACAGACAGGAATGTCTGTATCACTTCGCCTGAGCGGCGGATTCGAGCAGATCGGCTGCAGGAAGGACGACATTGGAAGGAACGGGGCCGCCGCCTTCGCTGTCGCCTTTCGGGCCGAAGCGGTTGATGCCGATGCCGAGGAATTTGCCTTCCTTGTTGAACACCGGCATGCCGAGTGTCTGGCCGTTGACCTTGCCGAAGGTGCGCGGCTTGGTGACGAGGGAGATTACTTCCGTGGTCACCGCAACGGGCTCGCGATTGAGGTCCTTGGCGAGGCGGCCGAGGATGATCACGTCGTCCAACAACGCCATCGGCGCGGAGTTCGCGGTATCAACGGGCGTGAGTTTCACCGCATCCGGTTTCTCCGGGCGGATGAATGCGAGATCGAGATCCGGGTCCTTGAAAGCGACCTTCGCCGCGACTTCGGAGCCGTCCGGCATGAGGATCTTCACCTCCTTGGTCGTGCCTTTGGCGGAAAGTTTCACCGGGCCGTTCTGGGTGTTCACCATCCGGCCGTCCACGGTGGATGCTGCGTCGAGCGTGGAAAGCGGCACCACGATCAGGCCGTCCTTGCCGATGACCGTGCCGAGCATTTCGAGTTTGCGCTCTTCCTTTTTTGCCGGGTTGTCACCGGCGGTGAATTCGATTTCCACGACGGCGCTGAGGAACAGCACCGAGTCCTTGTTGGAAGCGGATAGAGCGAGCGCTTTTTCCTTGAGCGGGCCATCGGCAGCGCTGGCGAACGGGGCTGCCATCAGGGCGGCGAGGAGGATGGATCGGGATTTCATGATTTGGTTGGTAGTGGAAAGTTGATGGTTGAAAGTTGATGGTTGAAAGTTAAAAGTTGATAGCGAAGAGGAAGAAAGTGGCATTCATTCATTTTCTGCCTATCAACCATCAACACTCGACTATCAACTTCTTCACCAGGTCGGCTCAAGTTCGATGTAGCGGGTGGTGATTCCACGGCGGACGAACATGACAAGCGGACTGCGGCGGTTTTTTTCGAGATCGGCAAGGATAGGTTTCAGGGTTTCGATGGAATCGGTGGGTTTTCCATCGATGGAAACCAGCATGTCCCCTGCGGAAAGCCCGCCGAGCGCGGCCCAGCCGGCCGGGGTAATGGCGGTGATGAGCACGCCCTTGAAATCGTCGGGAAGTTTTTCCGAAACGCGGTCCGCCTGGCCGATGTCGCGGGAGTTGAATTCGAGCGTCTCGGATTCGTAGGACGCGAGTTCCGACGTGCCTTCCGGACTGGCGTCCAGTGGCAGCTTGATGACGAGATCCTCCTTGCCGCGACGGACAGATAGACCCGCCTCGGTGCCGATCTTATACTGGCGGATGAGTGAGGAGAAAACGTCCGACTCCTCGGGGCGGGAGGTCGGGATCACGGTGCCGTCGAGTTTCAAAAGCAAGTCGCCCGTTTTCAAGCCAGCCTTCTCGGCGCTCGATCCGGGATGCACCTGGGTGACGCGCACGCCCTTGGATCCGGGGATGCCGAGCGCTTCGGCGAGGTCGGAGGAAATCACCTGGGTATCGATGCCGATCCACGCCTTTTTCGCGAGGCCCGGCTTGTCCACTTCCGGCTCAGGGCCGATCTTCACGACAGTCAGGTAGTTCCGACCGTTGTGCTCGTAGGAAATCAGGGAGGGCACCGGCTCGGTTTTTCCGGCGGTGATTTCGCCACTCACGCGGACGAGATCGTCGATGTTGGCGGTTGGCTTGCCGGCCACTTCGACGATGAGGTCGCCCGGCATGATCGCGGGCTTCGAAGCAGCGGCCGCACCGCCGGGGCGGATGCTTTGGACGATGACCGCCTTGTTGTCCTCGCGGAGGAGTTCCTTCGCATTCAGCACGGTGAGGTCGCGGGCGGTGATGCCCCAGGAGAGGAGTTCCTTTTCGCGCGGCTCGGCGGGTTCTCGCTGGGTGGTGGTGACTTTCCAAGTCATCGGCGCGCCGTTGCGGACACCGTCGAGCTTGAGGTCGGAGCCGACCGGAGCTTCCAACAGCATTCTGTTAAAAACCGGAAGGTCCTCCGCCGCGCGGGATGCCGGGATGTCGGTGCCGTTGCAGGCCGTGATGATGTCGCCCGCCTTCAGGCCGCCCTTGTCAGCGGGAGATCCGCTGATCAATCCGCCGACGAGGATGCCGGCCTTCGCGTCCATCGATTTCAACAACGGCTGCGCGCTGAGACCGATCCAACTGCGCTGCACGCGGCCGTTGGCGATCAGTTCATCGGAAACTTTTTTCGCCAGATTCGAAGGGATCGCACCGCCGAGGCTGCCGATGCCCACCTCGTTCACGCCGATGATCTCGCCTTTTAAATTCACCAGCGGGCCACCGGAATTCCCCGGATAAATCACCGCGTCATGGCCGATCCAACGGACCAGCTCTCCGACAAATTCACCGTCGAGGCGCATCGCACCACCGGGCGCGATCATCTCGGTGTTCGCGACGATGCCCTGCGTGACTGACTGGGAAATCCCCGCGGGACTGCCCATGGCGAGCACCACGTCTCCCACTTCGAGGCCGCCGCTGTCGCCGAATTTCGCGACCGGCAATGGAGCCTCCGGATTGCGCAGGTCTTTCCGATCAATCTTCAACACCGCGAGATCCGCGAGAGGATCGGTGCCTACCAGCGTGGCCTTGATTTCCTGGCGATCCGCCAGACGCACGGTGATCCGGGTCGCCCGGCCCGCGACGTGGTGGTTCGTGAGGATGTAGCCGTCGGGGGAAATGATCGTGCCGGAGCCGCTCGCGCGTTCCTTCTGCATCCGCCCGTCGCCCCCCTCTTCGAAAACCACGTGGATCCGCACCAGCGCCGGATAGACCGCCTGCACGGCCGCCTCGACTTGGGGATCGGCTTTTCCGGAGGCCCGGGACGAAAACAAAGAAACCGCCATGACGATGGCGGGCAAGGAACGGGTGAAAGCGGTCATGTCTGGAATGGATAAAAGCGCGGCAGGGCCGGTGCATCAATATCGAAACCGCGGGAAAGTCTTGTCTATCCAATATCGACTGCCCGCGCCACTTGGGGCAAATGTTCGAAATGCGCGTCTGCGGTGACCACTGTTGCGAAATACTCTACAGCCAAGGCGGAGATCCAGACATCGTTGTCGGGAATGGGGGTGCCGGCCTGGCGCAGGAAATGTTTCAACGTGGCGTAAATCCGGCTGGTCGCATCACCGACATCGACAATCCGCGCCGCCGGATGAGCGAGAAACTGCAGCAGTTTGGTTTCGTTTTCAGCACCTCTTGCCGCACCCTTGAAGCCATAGCGGAGTTCGCCCAGCACGATGGCGGGAATCATCACCTCATCTGCCGTTGCAATGATTTCGTTCCATCGCCCGCTCCGCCTCCAATCCGAATAAGCGTTGGTATCGAGGAGGACCTTCATTTCCAGTCTTCGGGATTCACCTGCCGGAGTTCCTCAAGGTGGCTGTCCCACTCAGGACCGAAATCCGAATCTCCCGCGAATCGTTCCAAGCCGTTCGTCGCCTTTTCATGATCAAGTCCCAACCCTTTTTCCAGCGCCTCCACCAATACGGTATTCATCGCAACGCCGCGTTCCCGGGAGCGTAATTTAGCTTCCTCGATGCAACGTTCACGAACCTGACGCACGGTGACCTGCTTCATGCATGCACATTACCGGAAATCCGCATGCACTCAACCCGAAACTTCACATCCCCCTTGCGTCTCATGGCTTTACTCCCATTAAGACGGCGGCGATGATCAGGACCGTCCGATGGAAGCCAGCACCGACCAATTCATCCGCTATCTCGCCACCGAGCGCGGGCTGTCCGATGCCTACCAATCGTCGGTCCGGCAGACGCTGGACGCGCTGGCGGGCTGGGTGAAAAAAGGCGGCACCACGCTGCGCGATCTGGGAACGGACGAGCTCGCCGCATTTCTCAGCGAGCGGAAAAAGGAGGGGCTGAACGCCGCCTCGCTGCGGATCACGACGGTGCATCTCAAAGTATTTTTCCGCTGGCTGACGGCGAAGGGAAAACTGGAGATGGATCCGGCGGAACCGCTGCTCGCACCAAAGCCGGACATGACCCTGCCGGAAACACTGCATGCTTCCGAGGTGGTGAAATTGTTGGAATCGATCGATCCCGCGCAGCCGCTGGGCAGGCGGGATCTGGCGATTCTGGAGCTGTTTTACTCGTCCGGCCTGCGCCTGTCGGAACTCTGCAAGGCGAAGCTGGAGATGCTGAGTTTTGAGGAAGGTTTCATCCGTGTGACCGGCAAGGGCGGAAAAACCCGGATCGTGCGGGTGGGGACGAAAGCGCTGGAGGCGATCAACGATTACCTGCGGAACGAGCGGCCGGAACTGGTGGGAAAAAAAACGGGTTCGCACATTTTCCTAACCATCAGGGGGACATTGCTCTCGCCGGACCGGGTGCGCCAGATCGTGAAGGAGCGGGCGAAATTCGCGGGAATCGAACAGAACATCTATCCGCACTTGCTGCGGCATTCGTTCGCGACGCATCTGCTAGAGGGCGGCGCTGACCTGCGGATCATCCAGGAACTGCTAGGCCATGCGGATATTTCCACGACGCAGATTTACACGCACGTGGACCGGCAGCGGCTGAAGGCGGTGCACAAGCAGTTTCATCCGCGGGGGTGATTCCGCCGTGATACAGACAGGAATTTCTGTGTCACGCCATAGCAGGCGGAATTGCCCACATCACTTTTGGACCGGAAGCTCGGCACTGCTCGGCGTCCCATAGGCTTTGATTTCCAATGGAGCTGAAGCCGGGGCTGGTTCCGCCGGCTTTCCGACCGGGGCGGGCGTGGCTTTCGGAGCTTCCGGTGCCGCAGGGACAGAGGGCGGAGTCGTAGATGGAGGTGCGGCTGACGGCGTTGTGCCAGCAGGTGTGGTGGCCGGCGGCGCTGCCGAGGTGGTTGGTGGCGTTGTCGCCGGAGCGGTGGCTGGAACAACAGGAGGAGTGAGCGTGACCGGCGCGCCGTCGAGGCGGACGGCTTGAAAAAGCTGGTTGTAGTTGTGCCGCAGTGCCGCGGGGAACGATACGCGTCCGGCTTCCACGATGTTTTCACGCAGCATCTTCGCGGATAGATTGGAAACGAGGTCGGCACCAATCTGCACGGCGCGTTCGGGACCACTGACGATCTGTTTGCTGGCTTCGTTGGAGCCGAGAATCACGTCACTGGTGATGGACTGGCCTTGGATCGCGATGTTCGACTGGGCGGAGGCGATCATTCCTTTCGAGTTCACCGTGATTTCCAGAATCGCGTGATCGTCGGACGCCAGCCAGCCGCGGACGTGGTCGATGCGGACGGAAACGAAAATCCCACCGTCGGGCGTGGGGCTGACCTCGGGTTTGTAGGTCCGGTAGCTGGAGCCGGAAAGCGGGTATTCGGCGGATTGGTTGCTCCGCTTGGTCCAGCCGCCAAGGCTTTTTCCAAAGGAATCCACGTCGATCGCCACGCCGGCCAACGAATGCAGGGCGGTGGAAAAGAGCGCGATGAGGGACAGAATTGTCGGTTTCATGAAAATGGATGGTGGTGGCCGCCGGGTGATACTCGGGCAGGCGTGATTTTATTCGAAAAATTCCGGCGGCGCGACCGGATTGACCGAGCCGAAAAGCCGCGCGACCTGGGCCTGCGCCTTTGATTTGTGCTCGTCTTTGATGTAAGCCGCGACCGTGCCAAGAGCGGCGACGAGTGCGCCCCAGTCGTCGCCGTAGCCGATGCCGGGAATGATGTCGGGGATCAGATCGGTCGGCAAAACGAGGTAGCCGAGCGCACCCACGATGACGCCCTTCGCCCATGTCGGCGTGTCCTTGTCCTGCAGGCAATAGAACAGGATGAGTGCCGTCAGCAGGGTCTTGCGACCGGCGCTGAGCGTGGCTTTTTTCAAGGTGCGCCAAAGCCTCGGCCCGGAATACCAGTGCGGGGCCGACAGGCGGCCGGGCAACCGTGGAACGTCTGACATGCCCGGAAAATGCACGCGTTTCCCCCGTCGGGCAAGCACAAGCACGCTTCAGCGAATCCAGCGGTTGCACGCGGGCGGGCAAGTCGCTAGCGTGCCGCCGTGATTCGTCCTGTCGATGTGCTCCTGGAATTTCTCGAAGCTGAACAAGCCCGCGGCGTGAGCCATGTGCATCTCGACGAAGGCGCGCGCGACGGCCTGCGCGGGCTGTTCGAAAAATCCCGTCCGGGAGCGAAACCCGCTGCGGCGGAACCGGCCGCGCGGGTCGAAATGCCCGTCGAGGCACCTGCAGCGCCCGTATCGATGGAGATCACGATGGAAAGCACGACCCGCGTCGGGAAACTCTCCGACCTGCGGCGTCAGGCGGAGAACTGGGGACCGGCCAAGGCACTCGGCACGCTGCGGGAGACGATGGTTTTCGCCACGGGAAATCCGGAAGCGCGTGTGATGCTGATCGGCGAGGCTCCGGGCTATCAGGAGGAAAAGGAACGCGAACCTTTCGTCGGTCCCGCGGGGCAGAAGCTGAACGACATTCTCAAGGCAATGGGGATTTCCCGCGAAGAAGTCTATATTTCCAACATTGTGAAATTCCGCCCCGCTACGCCGAAGCAGACGACCAACAACCGCAAACCGTCCCCCGAGGAAATGGCCGTGTGCATGCCCTTCGTGCGGGCGGAAATCGGCATCATCCAGCCGGAAATCATCATCGCCCTCGGCGGCACCGCGGCGGAGGGACTGCTCGGACTGGAAGGCAGCGTCACTTCGATGCGTGGCAAGTGGCATAACTTCGAGGGGACGCCGGTTCGCGTGACCTATCACCCCAGCTATCTCCTGCAAAGCGGCGGTAGCAATCCGGTGAAGCGCCAGGTCTGGGAGGACATGCTCGCGGCCATGGAGAAAATCGGCCTGCCGATTTCCGAAAAGCAGCGCGGCTATTTCCTGCCGAAGGCGTGACGCCCCCCGTCACACCGGCTTCTCTCCCAGAATTTTGATCGGGTGCGGATGCTTTTTCCGTTGCAGACCGAACTGCCTCACCGCGTGCCTTTGCAGGTGGGCCTTGGCGTCCTCGATGTCGTCCGTGAAGAAAATCAGCTCCGGATCGTCCGGACTGATGGTCCCCTCCTCCGCCATCCGATAGACAAAATCCACCAGCGGCTGCCAGTAGTCCTTCCCCATCAGAACGATCGGAAAGACCTTCAGTTTCCCGGTCTGGATGAGCGTCATCGTCTCGAACATCTCGTCGAGAGTCCCCGCTCCGCCGGGCATGACGATGAAGGCATAGGAGTATTTCACCAACACGACCTTGCGGGTGAAGAAGTATTTCATCGTCACCGAATGCTGAACGTAGGGATTCAAGGCCTGCTCGAACGGCAGCTCGATGTTCACCCCTAACGAACGTCCTCCCGCTTGGTAGGCCCCCTGATTTCCCGCCTGCATGATACCGGGGCCGCCGCCGGTGATGACGGTGAAGCCGAGCTGTGCGCAGGCCTCGCCCATTTTCCGCGCCATCTCGTAGTATTGACTTCCCGGCTTCGTCCTGGCGGAACCGAAGATCGTCACGCACGGCCCGGCGAAATGCAGCGCCCGGAAGCCCCGCAGAAGATCGCGTGCCACCCGGAACAAGGTCGCCAGATCCCGGATGCGGGTGCCCGGTCCTGACAAAAGCGAGTGATCCGGCGACTCCAGCTCGAAAATCTCCTGCTTGCGGATTTCCTCCTCGGTGATCGCATGCGCCGCGGGTTCCGGAAGTTTCTGGGAAAGGGGTGAACTCACGGCCATGAACTAGCACCAATTCCTCCCCTTTGGAAAAACGAAAAATCACGGTCGCCGCGGATTCCCGCATTGGCAAAACGAGCGGGGATCGCCAGCGTTGCCCCCGTCAACCCGATTTCCTGCCGCATGAAATTCCTCAAAGCCCTCGCCATTTCCGCTCTCGCGCTAACAACCGTCACCGAGGCCATGCCGCGGCCCGGATTCCACACCCAGGGCACGGCGAACGGCCGGTCCAGCGGCACCCTCAAGCCGGGCGAATATTGGTGGAACCCGAAACTCTCGCCGAGCGGACCCGTGGTGGTGCTCGTGAGTGTCCCGCAGCAGGCCATGAACGTGTATCGGAATGGCATTCTCATCGGGCGTTCGTCCGTCAGCACCGGCACAAAAGGCAATGCGACACCGGGCGGCGTGTTCTCGATTCTGGAAAAGAAGCAGGAGCACTATTCGAAATCATACGCCAACGCGCCGATGCCGAACATGCAGCGCCTCACGTGGACCGGCATTGCGATGCACTCCGGCAATCTTCCAGGTTACCCCGCGAGCCACGGCTGCATCCGCATGCCCTATGATTTTTCAAAGCTCCTGTTTGCTGCAACCGCCAAGGGCGGCACCGTGGTGGTGGCTGACGGCAAAACGCCGGTGCCCCATCTCGCGGCCAACCCCGGATTCATGCTCGCGCCGAAGGATATTTCCGCCGAGATGCTGCGTCCGCTGCCCAACAACAGCTACGACTGGCATCCCGCACGCAGCACCAAGGGCCCGATCACCATTCTCCTGAGCACCGCCGATCGCACGGTGTATGTCTATCGAAACGGCACCCCCATCGGGCGCGCCGCGGTCGAGGTCAGTGGTTCTGGCGGTCTTGGCGACCACGTGTTCACCATGCTAGAAGGTGAATCCGGCAAACTGAGCTGGCTGGTTCCGGGACGCGCCGGACGCCGGTGGATGAGCGTTACCAACGTCGGCGGCTCCAACCCCGACAAGGTCATGTCCCGCCTGCGCATCAGCCCGGAGTTCACCGCCAAACTTTACGACCAACTCGCCCCCGGCACCACGGTCATCGTCACCGGCCAACCGCTCGTGCGGAAGGGTGTGAGCTCGGCGATCTTCCAAAATTGACCTGTCCCGCCATGCTCGCACGATCGGTTGTCATCCCCGCCATCCTCGCCCTCGTCAGTTGTTCCCAACAGTATGCCGAGGTCAAAATGAAAGTGGCGACCCTTCAAGGTCCGCCGGGAAGTGGACCGCTCGCTTCTGCGGAAATGGTGATCCAGCGCGCGTTGCAGACAGATCGTTCGAAACCGCTCGCCGCGCTCGGCGATTGCGTGGACGCACTGAGTATCGCCTCGCGCGAAGGCCACCGGGATCCCGCAAACGCCACCGCCAGGCGCGACTACAATTTCGCTCTGAGCCGTATTTTCGAGATCATCCAAAAAGGCGGAATCGACGCGTGGTCAAAGCAGCTCACCGTCCCCAGCGAACACGGCGACTACTTGTTATCGGCAAAGCCCGATCCGCGCCCGGAGTGGAATCCCGCCCTCTACGACTTCACGCCCGCGGACCAGTTCGACATCAACGGCAGATACGTCACCGAGCACACCACGCGCGACGGCCTCGGCGCACCGCTCGTTGCGGTGGAACGCGAGTCGCAAGCCGAGGGCCGCCGGGAGAATTTCGTGCCGTCACGCATCTTCCGTTGCGTGACCCCGGTCGCCCGCTTCGAGGGCCGACGATGTGTGATCGCATTTCACGACCCGCTCGACGATGAAACCGTGACGGTCGACGGCCGCACGTTTCCGCTCGCTGCGGACTTCACCGTGCCGCTCGCGGTCATGCTCCAGGAGACGGATCCGGCGAAAACGGAATTCTGGCGCGTCATCAATCCGGAGAAATACGCGCACACCGCCACCATCGAGCGCCTCCAGCCCTACGATCCGGACAAGACCATCGTGCTCGTCATCCACGGCCTGATGGACTCGCAGGCCACCTGGACGCCGATGATCAACAAGCTGCGCGGCGATCCGGAAATCAGGAAACACTATCAGTTCTGGTTCTACAGCTATCCCAGCGGCTATCCCTACCCCTACTCCGCCGCAATCCTGCGTCATCAGTTGGACGAGCTGGAAAAACGTTATCCCAACCGCAAGCCGATGGTCGTCATCGGCCACAGCATGGGAGGCTGCATCACCCGCCTGCTGCTCACCGACAGTGGCGATCAACTCACCAAGCAAATTTTCGGCAAACCGCTCGATGAAGTTCCGCTCTCGCCGCGCACCCGTGAATATTTCCGCGACGAATTGGTTTTCACCCATCGGCCTGAGATCGGCCGGGTGATTTTCATCGCATCACCGTTGCGCGGCGCGGACCTCGCCAAGAGCTGGTTCGGCCGCATGTGCAGCAATCTCATCCGGCCTGCCCGCCTCGCCGCCGACGCCAGCAGTGAAATGCTCCATCACACCCAGGGACTCGGCGAGCTCAAGCCCAAGCGCCGCGCCAACAGCATGGATACGCTCACACCGGAGAGCCGCTTCGTGAAGGCCGTCAACACCCTGCCACTCACGCCCGGCGTTCCCTATCACACCATCATCGGCGACCGCGGCCGCGGCGATTCTCCGGGTTCCAGTGATGGCGCGGTGCCTTATTGGAGTTCCCATATGAACGGAGCCCAAAGCGAACGCATCGTTCCTTCCGACCACAGCGCCCACCAGAATCCAGAGGCGATCAAGGAAGTGCTGGAGATACTCAAGGCGCACGCGCCGCGATAAAAAAACAGCCGCGGAGTTTCCCCCGCGACTGTCGGAATTCTTGAGATCGAGGAAGGCGCAGAAGCCTTACTTCGCGAAGTTCTCCGCGACGACGTCCCAGTTCACCACGTTCCAGAACGCGGCGATGTAGTCAGGACGGCGGTTTTGATAGTTCAAATAGTAGGCGTGCTCCCAGACGTCGAGGGCGAGGATCCCCTTGCCTTCGATGCCGGCGACGGCCTTGCCCATGCACGGGCAGTCCTGATTCGCGGTGGAACCAACCGAAAGCGTGCCATCGGCGTTTTTCACCAGCCAAGCCCAGCCGGAGCCGAAACGGGTGGCGCCTGCTTTTGCGAAGGCTTCCTTGAAGGCGTCGAACGAGCCGAACGCCTTGTCGATGGCGGCCGCGAGATCGCCGGAAGGAGCTTTGGCACCGCCGGGAGCGATGACTTTCCAGAAGAAGCTGTGGTTCGCGTGGCCACCGCCGTTGTTGCGCACCGCGCCGCGGATGTCGTCCGGCACGGAGGCGAGGTCACCGACGAGTTCGCAGAGGGATTTCGCTTCGAGATCCGCTTTTCCCGCGAGGGCGTTGTTCAGATTGGTGATGTACGCCTGGTGATGCTTCGAATGATGGATTTCCATCGTCTTTGCGTCGATGTGGGGTTCGAGCGCATCGTAGGCGTAACCGAGTTCGGGAAGTGTGAATGCCATGGGAGTTGAGGAGTTTGGTTTGCGTATCGCGAGACCATTCGATACCACGAAGGAAATCGGCGACGCACTAAACGAAAGCGTGTCCGCCGCCACCCGCAAGGACAAATCCATGATTCCACCCGAACTCAAACCTTTCCTGCCAGAAATCGTCACCGCTATCATCGGTCTTTTCTTCGGCTGGCTGTTCACCAAGCTTGCCGCCTCCGCGAAAATTTCCGCTGGAAACGAGCGTTTGAAGGCGGAGGAACGACGTTCTGCCGAGATCGAAGCCCGCCTCGCCCACTCCGCCGCCGAGGCCGAGCGCAACGAGCAGGACGCACAAACCTTCCGCAACCAGCTCACCGAGATCCGCTCCCGTCTCGATAGCGAAATCAGGGCTGCCAACGAAAAACAAGCCCTCCTCGAACGCGCGGAAATCAAGCTGTCCGACACCTTCAAGGCCCTCTCCGCCGACGCACTGAAGTCGAGTTCGGAACAATTTCTCCACCTCGCGAAATCCTCCCTTGCCACACAGACTGAGGAGGCCAAGGGCGAGATCGAAAAGCGCAAGATCGCCATCGAGGCCTTCGTCAAGCCGGTCGCCGAGTCGCTCGGCAAATTCGAACTTCGCATCGGCGAAATCGAAAAAGCCCGTGAAGGCGCTTATTCCGAACTCAAGGAGCAGGTCCGCGCCCTCGGCGAAGGCCAGCTCGGCCTCCAGCGGGAAACCGCCTCGCTCGTCAAAGCCCTCCGCCAGCCCACCGGCCGCGGCCAATGGGGCGAAATGCAGCTCCGCCGCGTCGTCGAACTCGCCGGCATGCAGGAGCACTGTGATTTCGAAGTCCAGCACAACTCCACCACCGACGAGGGCAAAAAACTCCGCCCCGACCTCATCGTCCGCCTGCCCGGCGGCAAAACCATCGTCGTCGATTCCAAGACCCCGATGGATGGCTATCTCGATGCGTTGGAAGCCAATGACGATCTCGTCCGCGAGGAAGCCCTCCATCGCCACGCCCGCCAGGTCCGCACGCACATCCAGCAGCTTTCCTCGAAAAACTACTCCGCCCAATTCGCCCAAGCGCCCGAATTCGTCGTGCTTTTCCTCCCCAGCGAGTCGTTTTTCTCCGCCGCCCTTCAGAGCGACCCCGGCCTCATCGAGCGCGGCGTCGACCAAGGCGTCATCCTCGCCACGCCCACCACGCTGATCGCCTTGCTGCGCGCCGTCGCGTTCGGCTGGAGACAGGAATCCATCGCCGAAAACGCCCGGGAAATTTCCCAGCTCGGCCGCACCTTGCACGAACGCCTCGGCAAGCTCGCCGACCATTTTTCGAAACTCGGCCGCTCGCTCGGCAACGCCGTGGAAAACTACAACAGCGCCATCGGTTCCTTCGAAACCCGCGTGCTCACCACCGCCCGCAAGTTCGAGGAACTCAAGGCCGCACCGGAAGCAGCCACCATCACCAACCTCGAACCGGTCGACAGCGTCCCGCGCAACCTACAGTCCACCGGTGCGCCGCCCGCCGCATTGGCAGCACTCGCCCGCGCCAGCGAAGTCGCCGCCCGCCATCAGGAACCCGCCACGCTCACCCTGAACACCGAAGCTTCCGAAAAGATCCTCACCCCGGACTTTGACGACGATTTCACCTTTGTCCCGAATCCTCCCGCCAGCGCCCGCAGCGCCGCCGCGGATCTGAGGTCGGCGCTGGAGTGATTGATCGCGAAATTTCTTTCGCCAGTTTCTCAGGAGAATGGGACTAATAGGACTCATACGGCCAATCGGCGCGTCTCGATCGAATTGAATTTCAGTTTTTACCACCATGCTACCCGCACTCACCGGCCAATCTCCCGAATCTCTCGCCGCCTGGCTGAAGGAGGCGGGTGAGCCTGCTTTCCGCGCCGCTCAGATCCTCGAATGGGTCTGGAAAAAGAAGGTCACCTCCTATGACGCGATGACCAATCTCCCCGCCGCGCTGCGGGCGAAACTGGCTGAGTCCTTCCGGCTCACCGCGCTGGAGCACACCACCACGCAAGGCTCCGCCGATACTACCCGAAAATTTCTCTTCCGCCTGCACGACCACCGCTATGTGGAAAGCGTGCTGATCCCGGCAAACCCGGCGCTTTACGGGGAGAAATCCGACCGTCGCACGCTGTGCGTTTCCTCGCAAGTCGGCTGTGCCTACGGCTGCAAGTTCTGCGCCTCGGGCCTCGCCGGATTCACCCGCAATCTCGATGCTGCTGAAATCGCAGGGCAAGTCCTGGCGGCCGAACAACTCTCCGGCGAGCGCGTCGATTCCCTGGTCTTCATGGGCATGGGCGAACCGATGGCAAACCTCGACAATCTGCTAGCCGCCATCTCCCTCATCACCGGAGAAAAAACGCTCCACCTCGGCGCGCGCCACCTCACCATCTCCACCTCCGGCCTCGTCCCTCAGATCAGAAAACTCGCCGAGCATCCCCAACAGATCCGCCTTGCGATTTCCCTGCACGGTGCCACCGACGAGGTTCGCGAGCAGATCATGCCGATCAACAAGAAGTGGCCTGTCGCAGAACTGTTCGAAGCGCTCGAATACTGGAACTCGAAAAAGAAACAGCACCTCACGCTTGAATACATCCTCATCCAGGGTGTCAACGACTCGCTCGAACAAGCCGCCGAACTCGCCCGCAAGGCGCGCAAACTGAATGCGAAGGTGAATCTGATCCCCTACAACACCGTCGAGGGACTGGAATGGAAGCGGCCACCGAACAATCACTGCAAGGCGTTCCAGCAAGTGCTTCAGAGCGTCGGTGTCACCGCGAACCTGCGTCTCGAAAAAGGCCACGATATCGATGCCGCCTGCGGCCAGCTCCGCCTGAAGCAGGAAACGGCGGAAGGCATCATCGACGCACCGATGAAACGCTGAATCCAGTTTGAGGAGATCTCTTGGTTTCCGGAATCTCCAAGGATTCCTGACTTCCAACCGCGATTTTGCCGCTTATGGCCGTTTTTGGGACCAGTTGGCCGGAATCGGGACCATCAATTGCTTTCGTTCTCCTGAATTTCAGGTAATTTGATTTCGTTCGCAGGCGCTACGGCCTCTGGGAATTCAGCCTTCAAAAGCT
>JBDSNC010000113.1:0-16485 GCA_039915545.1 Luteolibacter sp. | reverse complement strand
CAACTTTCTTCACGGCTTTTTTGGCGGTTTTAACCGCTGCTTTCTTTGCTGTTTTTTTTGCAGCCATAGTCTTATGTCGTTGGAGTTCGCGTTCGATGTTTGTTTTCTCTTCCGGCGTTAATGTGCCGGCGGAGAGGATAGCGAGGAGCGCCTCACCGAGGCGTCCTCCAAAAGCGTTGGTTAGGAAATCGTGCGTGGCGCGCTGCACGATCACTTCCTGGGAATAGGAAGCGGCGTAAACATGGGCGCGGCCGACACGCGCACGTTTCACCAGACTCTTGCGTTCGAGACTCTGCATCACGGAGAGCACCGTGGTGTAGGCGCGGTCTTTTCTATCAGGAAGTGTCCCGTGCACCGTGGCGACCGTGGATGGTCCATCGTGCCACAAAACCGATAGGGCCTGCAGTTCGAGATTCGATGGATGGATGGGTCGTGCCATGGACGGTGTCTCTTCGCTAACGACGATGAAACTAGTAGTTTGATGTTCCGTCAAGTTGAAACGTCTCGATTTTAAAGAAAACCGGATTATTTTTTCGAGGCTGATTCTGCTACGACGGCGGTCGTAGTTAGTCCGCGCCGGTCACTCGCCGGCCTCGTGACTTTCCGGGCGCACGATACCGGGATCGATTTTCGTTAGGCAGTCCCAGAACGCGTCGTCCGTGGGGTCGCCGTTGAAGAGGACCTTTCCTTCGTTAGAAACGAGCACGAAAACCGGCAGCCCCTGCACGCGGAGATCGCGGGCAAGCGGCTTTTCCTTTGAATCCACAAGCCACGCGCCCGGCGGAACGGCTCCCAGCGGATGGATCATGTCGCGTCCGGCGGTTAGGATTTTGGGTGAGTCATCGGGGAGCAGCGAGACAACGGCGATGCCCTTTTCCGAGAGTGCTTTCGCGGTGATGACGAAGTCCGGCATGCTCGTCTCGCACTCGCGGTTCAGCGGCGACCAGAAGTGGAGGAGCATCGCCTTCTTGTCCTTCATCAGTTGTTCGAGAGGCACCGGATCACCCGCTGCGAGGGGAGCGAGGCGTGTGGCGAAATCGATTTTCACCGAGCGCATCGCATCCTCAAGCCGCATGCGCTCGATGTGCGGGGCGAAGGCGGAAGCCTGGTGCGGGCTGAGCCAGAAGGCTTCGGTGATGTGGGATTTGAACGCGGTCTTGTCGCCTTTCTTCAGGCTGTCGATGGCTTTGACGTATTCGAGAACGGCGAGCCAGTCCTCCTTCACGCTGAAAATCTCGGAGTCCTCGAGTTTGAAGTTCTCATTCTGTTTCTCGAACTCCGGAAGCATCGCGGCGATGGCCTCGTCCTCGCGGCGGTCCACATGATAGAGGAAGCGCGCTTCAAGGATGGCCTGCTCGCTGATGCCGTTCTTGCGTGCGTCGGTGATGGCGGTTTCGAGCGCCTTGTCGGACTCTCGTTCGGACAGCAGGTTGTCGAGGGCGATCTCACGCGGGCTTGAAACCCCGCTGTCGGCTTTCGCTTCGTTTTTCTCCGGTGGAGCTTCCGTGGTTTCCGCGATGACGGGATGGGTGGCGACGACGAGTGAGGCGAGGATGGGAAGGAGGCGCATGGTTTTAAAAAGAAAACCGCCGGGAACACGTGGTTCCCGGCGGCGGGTTGAGTGGATCAGTGGACGGGTGGGATCACCATTTTCTTGCCGAGCACGACGGTATCCTTGGTCATGTTGTTGGCCTGTTTGATGGCGGCTACGGGCACCTTGTATTTCGCGCTGATGCCGGAGAGCGTGTCGCCTGCGACGACGGTGTGGATGATGGCGGCTCCGTTGACGGATGGTTTCGGAGCGGCTGGCGCGGCTGCGGTCGCGGCAGAGGGAGTGGTGGGTGCTGTTGGAATGTTAGGGCTGGAGGCGGCTGGAGCGGGTGCGCCGGTGCTTTCCTCGTATGCGGCGGGAGTGTCGTAAACCGGGTTCGACGGTGCCGCTGCGGGTGCGTTCATGGCGCTGGTGTCGGGAGTGGCCGGAGTGTCGTATTGGTTGGCCTTTTGGTTGCCGCACGACGCGAGGAGGACGGCGAGCAATGATGGCGCGAGGAAGCGGATCGGAGTCATGGCGTGAATGTAGTGGTTGGATTTGAAATTGTGAAGGACGGAACACGCGTTGCCGCCGGACGCTGTTGAAACGTGGCGAACCCGGTTTTTTATTCAAGCGATTGCGCGCGGAGCCGGAAAAAGGCATCGGCGGTTTCGTTAGTATGGCGTGCGAGATCGGCGATGGATTCACCGCGCAGGTCGGCGAGGCGATCGGCTGTCTGGCGGGTGTAGGCAGGCTCGTTGCGTTTTCCGCGATAGGGTTCCGGTGCGAGGTAAGGCGAATCGGTTTCCAGCATGAATGACCCCGCCGGGCATTGTTTCGCGGTATCGCGGACCTCGTGCGCGGTCTTGAAGGTGGCGACTCCGCCGAAAGAGACGATGCCGCCGAGCTCGAGCACGCGCCTGGCGTTTTCCCACGGGCCGATGAAACAGTGGAAAACGGCGCGGACGGATTTACGGAAGCCGCCGTAGATGGCGAGCGCGTCCTCGAACGAGGCGTATCCTTCGCGATCCCGCGTGTGGATGACGATGTTGAGCTTGGCGGCGGCGGCGAGTTCGAAATGTTGTCGGAGGAAATTCCGCTGCCTCTCGCGGAAATTTTCCTCATCCCATCCGTCCGGCGCGGGATGGTAATAATCGAGGCCTGTCTCGCCGATCGCACAAACGCGCGCGTCGCCGGTGAATTCCGCAAGCTGGCCGACCGCATCGTCCGGCGCGTGATGGACGTCGCACGGGTGGATTCCGATGCAGGCGTGCACGGCCGGATTTTCCGCGATCGATAGATTCGGTGCAATGTCTTCGAGGCAGGTCGCGAGGGTGATCAGCCGGCTCACTCCGGCGGCCTGCGCGCGGGAGATGATCTCCGGGATTTCCTCCGGCGTGAAACGATGGGAAGCGAGATGGCAGTGGGAATCGGTGAGCATGTGAATCAGCGGTGCAGGGCGGTAAGAAACGCGGCGACCTTTTGAAAGTCCTTAACGCCCGGTGAAATCTCCGCGCCGGACGCGACGTCGAGCGCCGTGGGCCGCACGCTCATTGCCGCAAGCCCGGCGTTTTCCGGGATGATTCCGCCTGCGAGGATAACAGGCAGATCCGGATGCTCCCTGCGGAAACCGGACGCCACCTCCCAGTCAAACACTTCCCCGGTACCACCGTAGAGACCCGGCGCATGCGCGTCCAACAGAACCGCGGCAGCACCGAACTCCGTCGCGCGTTCGAGATCCGCGCGTGTTTTCACGCCGATCGCCTTGATGAACGGCACGCCCGCATCGCGAAAGGGCGCGGCGTCCTCCGGTGTCTCGTCGCCGTGGAGTTGGACCGCATCGATCAGGCCCTGCTTATATAATAGCAGCGGCAGCTCGCTGCCCTCGTTCACGAAAACCCCCACGCGCAGGATCTTGCCCGCGAGGTCCTTGAGCCAGGCCGCGTTTTCAGGTGGCAGATAGCGTTTCGACTTCGGCCAGAAATTCGCACCCAGCGCATCGACCCCGAGCGTCACCAGGCGGTCAGCATCGGCGCGCGTCGTCACCCCGCAGATTTTCAGCGAGACGGTATCGGGATCCAGAAAGCGTTCGAGCAGCGGCATGGCGGGAAGGTAATCAAAAACCGCCGCTTGCAAACTTGGAACTTCGACCGGCCGCCATCACCCGATTGTGCTTGTTCCGGCGGGAAATGGTTCTTGACGGGGGGCACCCGGACTTCTGTTCTCATGCTTCTTAATCGGACGTTTGTCCCGCATCATTTACCCAGTCCATCCCGATGTCTCCCATACCGCCCAAACACGACGATTTCATCCACAGCGAGGAATTCCTCCACGGTCTGATGAAACGGCAGCTCAAACTGTCCATCACCTGCGCCACCGCCTTCCTGATCCTGTTATTCGGCCTGCCGCTTCTGAACTACCTCGCCCCCGCCTTCATGGCGCAGCGCGTCGGCGGCTTCACCCTCGCCTGGCTGATCCTCGGAGTGCTGTTCTTCCCCTACGTCTGGATCATCGCCCGGCTGTTCATCACCCGCTCGATGGCGTTGGAAAACGACGAGGTCCGTGTCGCGGCCGAGGGCAACAATCGCAAAATCTGACCTATCAAACTCATGGACCTTTCTCACGTCGATCCCTGGATTCTCGCCTTTTCGGCAATCACCGTGGTCATCACCATCATTATGGGTTTCCGCTCCGCGAAATCCTCCAAGTCCGCGTCCGACTTCTTCGTCGCGGGCCGCTCCGTTTCCGTCGGCTGGAATGCTTCGGCGATTTCCGGTGAATACCTCAGTGCCGCCAGTTTCATGGGCATCGCCGGCATGGTGATGCTTTCGGGTTATGACGCGCTCTGGTATCCTGTCTGTTATGCGTGTGGCTATCTGTTCCTGCTGTTGTTCATCGCAGGACCGCTGCGCCGCTTCGGAGCCTACACGATTCCGGATTTCGCCGAAGGCCGTTACGACTCGCCCGTCTTCCGGAAGATCGCGGTGTGCTTCGTGCTCTTCATCGGCTTCTTCTACACCATGCCACAGATGAAAGGCGCGGGTACCACGCTGGCCTACATTTTCCAATCCATCGATCTGCGTGGTAGCTGGCTTTCGATCATTGCCCCACACGATGACAAAGGACTTCCTCTCGTTGGCCTCGCGTATTGGTTTGGTGTCGCTGTCGTCGGGGCCGTCATCACGCTCAACGTCGCACTTGGTGGCATGAAAGGAATCACGCTGGTCCAAGCCGTGCAGTATTGGATCAAGATGTTCGCCATTTCCGTGCCGATCTTCGTTCTTCTATCGGTTTATGGCGGCTACGGGAAAAACCTCTCGCTGAACCATTCCTCCACCGATTCGCCACCTGCCATCGTGCAAACCGTGGATGCGGGAAACACTACTCGCCTCGCCCTGCCGGAAAAAGCACCGAAGGACGAAGCGTGGATTGCACCGTTCGGCCCGCTCACGACCAAAGCCGCCAAAGCCGCCGGTCTCACTCCTGCCGAATCGAAACCTTACTCGCTGCTCTACACCTTCTCTCTCATCGTCGCCCTTGTCTGCGGCACTGCGGGACTGCCGCACATTCTCGTCCGGTTCTACACCAACCCGGACGGGGTCGCCGCCAAGAAGACGACCATGTGGGTGATGATCCTCATCGGCGTCTTTTATGTCTTCCCGCCGGTGTTCGGAGTGTTAGGCCGTAATTTCCTGCCCGAACTCTACGCCGCCACCGGATCCAAGGGCCCGGACAAGGTCGTGCTCGAACTTCCCACCCTGATCCGTGCGAAGTATGGCATCATGGGCTCCATCCTCAGCGGCATCACCTGTGCCGGAGCCTTCGCCGCCTTCATGAGCACCTTTTCCGGATTGCTCGTTTCGATGACCGGTGCGCTCGCGCACGACGTTTACGGTCGCATGCTCCGTCCGTCCGCCACTCCCGAAGAGCGCATGAAAATGTTCAAATGGTGCGCTGTCATCGTCGGCAGCGTTTCCGTTCTGTTGGGATCGATGGTAGAACCGTTGGAAATCAACTTCATGGTCGGCCAAGCCTTTGCCATCGCCGCCGCCAGTTATTTCCCGCTGCTCTTCATGAGCGTCTGGTGGCGCGGCATGACCATGAAGGGCGCCGCCACCGGCATGCTCACCGGCGGTCTTTGCGCGCTCGTATCCGCCGCCATCGTCAATGCCAGCACCCTCGCGCTCGACAAGGGCCCGATGGGCAAGCTCTTCGCCGGATTCAATGGCATCAACGATTTCTGGAAACACCACCCGCTGCTCCGCATCCTCTGCGAGCAACCGGCGATCTGGTCCGTGCCGCTCTCCATCGGCCTGATGATCATCGTCTCCAAAGCCACCCGCAGGACCGTGCCAGCGGACGTCCGCATGAAGATGCTCGTTCTCCACGCTCCGGAAGCGCTTGGTCTCAAGCAGGAATACATCCAGGAGCAGCAGGGCGCGGGACACTGATTCACGATAAGGACTTGTCTCCTGAAAATAACCCGGCGCTCCTGCGCCGGGTCCGCGGTTTCCCCGCGCGTCCGGATTGTCGGGGTCCGCACCCATGAGGACATCGCGTTTTGAACCGGTCGCTTTCGTTACAACGCCTCAAGTGAGATGAAGCACCCGTGATAAAACAGCCCACCCACATTCCTCTGGCCGATCCAATGGAAATCTGGCAGGACTACGGGATGAATCCGCAGAGGAAGCCGCTCAAAATTCGAGAAGCGGAAGTCGGCCTGGGGAATATGCATTCGCCAGGGCACCATCGCAGTGAGCCAATGTCTGTTATTTGGCACGAGCTCCGTCGCTGTGCCAATCATCGATTATGAAAGCGAGCAAAAGCAAATTTTTCTTGATCACTTTGGCAGGCGTGTTTGCCGTCAGGGCTGCGGAGACCCGCCTCCCGATTATCGCCCGCATTGAGGTGCAGTATTCCATGGTCAGCCATCACTGCAATATCGGTGATCGCGTTGATTTCTACAACAACTCGGGAAGTCCGCAGGGCAATATCTACTACGCGGTCCCGCATCTGGTTTATGAGCCGATTGTTACGCTCTACAATCCTTACAATACCAACTTGGTGTTGCCGAACTCACGCGTCCTCCTCGCGAACCCGCCGGTGGGCTTCAAATTCAAGAAAAACGACGAATACCTGAGGGCGGAGTGGAATAATGGCGGCCCTTTCTTGGGACTGGGCCGATTCCAGACCGCCAGCGAGTCCAATCCGGACGTGGAGAAGACCATGACGCTGTTGTTGAGTTCGGAAACCGGGAGCCAGCGGCCCGGCGGGTCCATCGTGCTTCAGCCGGGTGAATCGAGGCGGTTCATGGTTTGGGTGGAGAAAGCTTGGACTTGGGCATTGGAAACGGGGGCACTCTCAGTTTCAAGGTCGTTCTTCGACTTTGACCTGGCCCGCAACCTCACCAACACGGATGGGCGAACTAACAATCTGTTCGGTGCCGAAACCGTTGGAGCGTTTTATCCTGGCTGGGGGGACTTCCGTGCGGGATTCCAAACCGACGGTCTGTCAGTTGCAAGCGGTCGTCCGGCAGCTACCCGCTATCCTTTCGAAACGGGGACATATGGAACAACCTCTTGGGTCGCCATGAAGCTGACAGACAGCGTTCTCGTGCAGGCCAAGGGCGTCGATACCGTGCTGAATCCGGCGATTCCGGACTTCGAGCTCTCACTTTTGGCGGGAACGATCCAGAATCCCGCCGCAGACACGAGGAAGAGCTATTCCTTCAGCATTGGCGATCTTGTTCAGGATCAGCCGGTAAATCCGGACTCTCCTTCTATCAGTCGCCTCTTCAAAATTAGCGACCTTCTCCAGGCCCCCAACAATACGACGGCCGGAGGAAAGGCACCCTTTGCCAGTTTCGTGCTGGTGGCGAAATCCACGGCTCTCCAGCAGCGGAAATTCCAGGCCGCCATCCAGCCGCCATCCGGCGAACTCTATGAAGCCCGCCTGGAAGAACGCCTCCAATTCATTCCTGATGTTAGTCCGGATAATGGCCCGTCGGACTATCCGAGATCCGGAGTTGTGGTGACGGGAGTCGAGCGGGTGGGGAATTCCCTCATGCTTGATATAGCGGCTGAGCCACTCCGCAATCAAAGATCCATGTGGAAGATCATGGGGGGGAGTGACCCTGGCGCGGCTTTTGCGGATGACCTGACGGGACGATCTATCATCAGGGAGGGCCCGGAAGGCACGGGCGTCTACAAACTGACAATCCCCGTTCCCGCCGACAGTGGAAAGTATTTCGTCCAGATCGGGTTGTGAATCTGTCAAATCGTGAATACTTCCTCCGGAGAATACTTCGGAGGGTCGTAAGATTCGAAACGAAACGGTTGTGCCATCCCGGGTTCTTACTCCGTTCCGCAATCCACCGCTCATCTGCCGCAACCGGCCGTTAGCGCGATTCCGGAAAAGCGGGCAGGGTCCGCGGCGTCATGCAACGCACCACCGCACTCCTGCTCATTGCCAGCGCCACTTTGTCGCTCGGCGCTCCTCCTGAAGAAGACCGCCGCGCCATCCTTGCGATGGCGGGAAATTTCAAAGTCAGTTTCAATTTCACCGAAACATTTCCGGTCGCCCCCGGCTACAAGCCACTCAGCAAGCCTTATCACGAGGAGGCCATCGAGGCCGTCACCGTCGCGGAAGACACGCCGGAGCGCATCACCCTCCAACATTTGTTAGTTGTCGGCAAGGAAGGGAAATCCCGCGTCATCAAGCACTGGGCGCAGGTCTGGACGTGGGAGGACACCCGCATTCTCGACTACGCCGGGAGCGATGGAAAGGAAGTCTGGCTGCGCGCCGAGGTGTCTGCCGATCAAGCAAAAGGGCGATGGTCCGAGCTGGTCACCAGCGTGGACGATACGCCGCGCTACGAGAGTCTGGGCCGCTGGGTCCATGAATTCGGCGAGTCCTCATGGGCGAGCGAACCGACACGCCGCCCGCTACCACGCCGCGAGTATGAAGTCCGGGATGACTATGATTATCTCATCGTCAGCAACCGCTACTCGCTCACGCCCAGCGGTTGGGCTCACTCGCAGGATAGCCGCAAGGTGGTGGATCGCGATGGGAAAAAACTCATCCTCTCCCACGAGACCGGGCTGAACCAATACGACCGGACCGATGACCCGCTTGCCGTGCAGGCAGCCGACTGGTGGAAGGAAAACGCCACGGTGTGGAACGCCATCAGGAATTTCTGGATCGATGCCGGGCAGCAGCCGGGGCCGAACTTCACCTATGAGTCCACCAAGGATGGCATGAGTCTGAAGAAGAAATTCTCAGAGCTTGAGAAAACCAAATCCGCCCCCGCGGCCGTTATCCAGGCGCTTTCGCCTTATCTATCCGTATCCCGTTGAAACTCCGATCACACCCTGTCATGAAGTCCATATTTTGCCTCATCGCCCTCAGTCTTCCGCTGTCCGCAGCCGTCACCTTCAGTCTGCCGGGCACCACCGAGAAATCCACCTGGATTCTCAACAACTCCAACTATCCGTCCGCGACCTACCGGGCTTTCGGCACCGCCGACCAACCGTGGGGCGCACCTGCCGCGCCGACCAGCGGTAACTCCAGCGCGTTGTTCGACAAAACCTCAGGCTACGGCTACATGTCCGGCAGCGGGTTCATGTACACCGCCGGTGCCGACGGCAGCTTCCGGATCCATGACGACAGTCCCATCGCGTCGATGCAGACCCTCGTTTTCCAAGGTGGCATCAGCGATGGTCCGACCGCCGAGCCTGTTCTTAATATCAACGGCGGCAGTCAGGCGATTCCAGCCACCTACTTTGCGGTACTCAGCGGCTCTCCTTATCCGGATCGCGCCTGGCAGTGGGATCTCAGTGGCATTTCAGATCCGATCACCAGTTATGAAATCCTGTTCTCGGGCCATTTCGCCGTCACTTCGCTTACGGTTGATGCGGGTAGCAGTTTTGTCCAGGTCATCCCTGAGCCATCCGTTGGTTTGTTGGGAATTGCCGCCACGGGCCTCACCCTCATCCGCCGCCGTCGTGCTTGATCGATCCCTGCTTGTTGTTTTCGGGTTGCTGCTGTCCGGTGCCACCGTCGTCAAGGGCGGTGGCACCGGACCCTACGCCGCCCATGCGCCAGAGCCGTCAGGTGACCGGTGGATGTATCCTAACAATTCGACGCCGGGCAGCCGGACCGTCGCATCCACCTTCTCCTATCTGCAGTTCACCGGTGTCGATGACCGCTTCGGCCAGTTTGTCATCAAGTTCGATACCGTCGCGGCAGGGATTCCAGCCGGCCTCGGAGCCTCCAACTACGATATCCACCGTTTGGTTTTCACTGCGGTTTACGCCTCTTATGACAGCCTGTCCTACGATCCCACGGAAGATGCGCTGGCCTCGCTGGGCCCTTCGGCATTGGTCGCGGATCCGGACGCGGGCCGCCCGCTCGAACTTCACGGCACCGGGTTCCGGGGTGGCTACACCGCCGCCACCTTTCAGGAAACCTCGCCGTTTGGCAGCAGGAACGCCTTCGCATCAGGCTTTGATGAAGCCGGTGTGGCGCGGGATGTTTCCAACAACGTGACCCTCGGCTACGAAAGCCATCCGTGGGCCATCGGGAAAATCACGGTGCCGGTCGATCTCAATGCGGAGCCCCGCGTCTATCTGCCGTTGGAACCCGGCCAGACCATCCCGGTCTATTCTCATGTCACCTTCGAGATCAATCTCGGTCTCCCAGGCGTGGCTGACTATGTTAGAAATGGCCTGCATCAGGGGTTCCTCTGGTTCACGCTCAGCTCGTTCCATCCGGTCACCGGTCCGGGAAGCGGCTGCTTTCCGGCGTATTTCACCAAGGAGCATCCCGAGCAGGCGCTCTATCATGACGTCGCGCCGACTCTGGAAGCCGAATACTCGCTGCCCCTTCGCATCACCGGTTTCCAGCGGGATCCCGCCGGAAACGCCAGCCTGACGTGGGATGCCTCGCCCGGTTTCCAATACACCGTCGAGGGAACGGGTGAACTGACGTCGGGTGTCTGGTCGCCGCTGGGCACTTTTTCCACGCCACTTCCCGCGCCTCTTGTCTGGAATGGAAACAGCGCCGCCACCCGCGCCTTCTTCCGCATCGCACGTTCGCCGCAGCCATGAAAAAACGCAGACATGCCGCATTCACACTGGTTGAGATGCTGGTCACGATCACCCTCATCACCACGCTCGGAACGCTGGGTTTCGCGGGAGTTCGCGTCGCCCGTGAGAAAGCCAGACTCACGGTGGAGATCAACGCCGCGCGCAACCTGATCACCGCCTATCTCGGCAACGCCACCGAGAACGGCGGGCGAGTGCTGCCCGGCTATCAGACGGATCCGGCGGCGGTCAATCTCGAAGGCCGGCTCCTGTCAGAGCCGATGAACGCCCGCTATCCATGGCGTCTCGCGCCGCTGGTGCCGAAGGTGGAGGGGATCCTGTTATACAATGGCACCGAGTCCGTGCTTGCCGATCCGAACCGCGATTATCTCGTCAGCGTGCATCCGAATCTCGGCATTAACGCCACGCTCGTCGGCGGGCACTTCGGCAGCGGCAGTCCGCTCGCTCCGACACCACGGATTGTGGATGCTTACGGGAAATTCTATCTCAGCCAGCTAGCAGAATCCGATGATCCGGGGAAACTGGTCGTCTTTGCTTCCGCGCGCTCGGCGAAGGACCGTCCGGGTTATTTCGAAATCCGCTCGCCGCGGCTGACGGGGCCGGTGTGGTCATCCGGAAAATTTTCCGAAGATCAGTCCGCATCGCAGCACGGCTTCGTCGATTTCCGATGGAGCGGGAAGGCGGTGACGGTGATGTTGGAAGGCAATGTGGAACTGCTCGATGAAATGCAGCTCCGGGACATGCGCCGCTGGTCGCACCAGGCCGCGCGGGCGAATGATCCGGATTTCACGATCGGCCGGTCACAGTGAGTCGAACTATTTCCGGTGGGTGGCGATGCGCTTCTTCTCCAGATAGCGGCCGATGAAAATGTGCAGCGGCAGCAGCAGAGTCATCGCCACGCCGAGCGCGATGTGGAGGAAGTGCACTAACGGTGTTTCCCAGACGAAGGCGAGGATGCCGTAGCCGGTGACGGCCGCGCCGAGGATGGAGCCGGCGAAAAGCGCGCTGGCCGGGCGATTCAGCCTGGCGGCCCACGACCGCGACGCGTGCTTGGGAAGCGCGGCACCTACGGCGACTAACAAAACCATCGCGCCCGCCAGATGCGCCTTGAGCAGGGTGTTTTCCATCGGCAGGGCCATGTCGGCTTCCTCGCGGAAAAAGTGCCAGATGATCGCCCAGGTGGCACCGCTGCCGACGGTGATCGAGAACGCCAGGTAGAGCCAGCAGCGCTGGCGGAAGCTCATCTGAAAAGGGCGGCGGCGCATGGTGGGATGAAATGGAATCAGGAAATCTCGCGGAAGCTGCCATCCGCAGCGAGCACGAGAGCACAGCATCCGAGGCGTTTCAGCAAGTCCGCGGAGTGGTTTTCGGGAAGATTCAGGACGGCCTTGGTCATGGCATCCGCCAGCGCGCAGGTGGCAGCGAAAACCGTGATGGAGATCTCCCCGGCTCGCGGTTTTCCGGCGAGGGAATCGACAAGATCGAAGTTGCCGCCGGTTTCGGAAAATCCGTAGCTGGCGGTGGTGGCGAGCGCGGGGAAGGGCAGCTCGCGCAGCTCGAACAGCCCGCCCGCTGCTTCCGGTCTTTTGATGAAAACGCTGCGTTCCACCTCGCCGGTAAAGCGCAGGTCGCCGCCGGCATTCACCACGCCGGAACGGCCGTGCGCGGAGATCACTTCCGCCGCGAGATCAACGGCGTAGCCCTTCGCCACCCCACCGAGATCAAGTGCGATCGGGCGGGCGGCGCGGACCTGAAGGCCGTCGACTTCCAGATCCCGCCACGTCGCGGCGCGATCGGGCAGCGTTTCGGAAAACCAAGGGCGGCGGGCCGTGTGGACGAGTTCCACACCCGCAAGGACGGGATCGAACGCGCCGCCGGACGCTTCCGCCCACTCCAGCGAGAGCCGGATGACCTCGGCGGTGGCGGGGTCCACCGTCACGGGTGCGAGATGGGCCATGCGGGCGATTTCCGCCAGGTCCGAGTCCGGCAGATGGGCGGACATGCGGTGATGGACGTGCTCGACCGGTGCGAAGATGGCGGGGAAAATTCCCGTGTTTCCGGCGTCGAGGCTGATTTTGACCAGAGTGCCTAACAATGGCCTCGCCCGTCGTTCGAGCGGTTGCATGACTTATTTTACCAAGGCGCGGATCGCTAGCAAGCGCTTCACTCCATCGGTGATACTGCGGCTGGAGAGGGTGGCTCCGGAAATGTTCATGATGTCGCTTCCGAGCTTGAGGGGATCGCCGAGTTTCTTGCCCTTGAACTGCTTGCGCCATTCCGGGCGGCGGACCTCGCCACCGTAGGTTTCCTTATACTCGAGGATTTCCACGCCGCGGACTTTTCCATCAGGACCGATGCCGGCGGCGAAGGTGATGAACTCGTGTTTGCCCACGACCTGATCGACATACATCCGCGAGCCGTCCGCAGCGGTCCAGACCTTGATTTCCTTATCGCGCACGGTCAGGCCGGTGCTGTCGGACACGGCCTTGCGCTGCTCCTTGGTGAGCTTCAGCGTGGAACCTTTGAAGTCGGACCGGCCATCGAAAATCGCGGCCACGGCCTGCTCCGGACTCAGATAGGCCGTGGCCATCGCAGCGGGGGCGACGGCGGCAATGATCGGGACGATGAGGATGCCTGATGAGAGACGCATGGGTCCGGTGGGTTAGAAATTGAAGCCGACCTTCAGGCGGATTTCGTTCTGGACCTGCTCGGCGAAGGCGCGGTTGTGCTCCTGCTGGTCGTCGGCCTCGTGGCCATAAACCTGATAGGCCCAGCTCAGCGTGGCCCACCATTTTTCGGATCCGTAGTGGATGTTCGGTCCGATGAAGATCGCGTCGTGCTCGAACTGTCCGAGATCAAACTGCGGATACTCGGCGCGCATGCGGCCCTCGAATCCGGCAAACCAGCCGGGTGCGAAGCGATAGGAAATTCCCATCCGCGTTTCGAGGCCGAGTTCCTTGCTGTATTCCTCAGCCGGCTTTTTCCCCCAGCCCATGTCGAAGCCGAAGGTGGCGACGGTGATCAGGGTGTTATCGAGGAAGTTCTTTTGATACATCAGCGTCGGCGCGATGAAAACGTGGTTTTCCACGATGCCCGCCGTTTCGTCGTGGCGGTTGTAGCCGATCTGGTTGTTGAGCGCGAGACCGTAGCCGTCGATGAACGGGCTCTTGAAACGGTATTTCGCGGCAGCCGCCACACCGCCCCAGCGGTAGCCGCTTTGAGTCAGTCCGTCGCCGTCGTCCTCGACCATGCTGCCGGAGAAGTAGTTCTGCTCCATGCTCAGCGAGAGCTGGAGCTGGTCGGAAAAGCCGTATTCGATTTCGGTCTCGAAGTCGTAGGCGTTGTAGCTGCCATCCTCGTCAGCCTTGCCGGTGCGCAGGGTGTTGAATTGATAGAGATCGATGTGGCCCTTGGGCAGGGTTTCGGCGCCCTTGGCCCAGCCGAAGAGGTTTTCATCCGCCTTCGACTCGAGGCTGAGAAGAGAAATCAGGGCGAATGATGCGAGGGCGGTGCGGGCTGGCGTGGTCATCATGAGGGAAAGTTTGGTGGTTCGGAACAAATTCACCGAGGCGTCTGCGGCGGCGGCCGGAAGGAATAGGAGGAAATTTGATTCCGTCAATGGTAAATGATACGCAGTCGCAATAGATGGTTTCCATTGAATCTGACGAGGAGTCTTTCCTGACAAAGGCAAAGGTGGGCGGGTTTATGGAGAATGAAGGAGAAACCACACCTTGCCCCGCTCATCAGATGTCAGTTGAAGAACCGTTGGCCCCGGAACGCCAAGCCGCCAAAACCTCCCACTTGGCGGTGGGGAGTCTGATCTGCGGAGTCCTCGGATTTTTTACCGCCGGGCTGGCTTCGGTCGTTGCCATTGTAATAGGGCATATCAGTTTCTCCAAAATTCGGAAATCCGCCGGCACTCAGAAAGGACTGGGTTACGCCATCGCAGGCTTGGTGTTGGGTTACGTACCCTTCGTGGCTGGTATTTTGGTGGTTTGCGTTTTAAAGAATCAGGCAGGCGTTGCCAAAGACTACCAATCGGATATCGATGCCAAATCCTACCAAAATGCACTGGCTGTTTACAAACTGAACGCCGGAAACTACCCGTCGACGGGCCAGGGGTTGAAGGCGTTGGTGGAAAAACCGACGGTCGTTCCGTTTCCGAAGCGCTGGATCCAGATCATCACTCGCGAATACCTGGACCCATGGGGAAACGCGTATCGCTACAAGTTTCCTAGCAGGGAAAGTCCGGAAAAACCGGAAATCTCCAGCAATGGCCCGGACGGCAAGAGTGGAACCGCGGATGATCTTATCTACCAATTGGATTAAAGGACGGCAGAACGTCCGGCCGCATCATCCCGGATTCCGGTTGAGCCACTTGCCGGGGGCGAGGCCGGTTTCCTCGCGGAAGGCTTTGGCGAAATGGCTGAGGCTTTGGTAGCCGACTTCGAGCGCGACTTCAGTGACGTTCATTTTCCCGGAATCGAGGGCCTCGCAGGCACGTTCGATCCGCAGACGGCGGAGGTGGCGTTGGAGGGTATCGCCGGTTTCCGCGCTGACACGGCGGGAAAGGTAGTGGGGCGCGATGCCGACTTCCTTGGCGAGAGCGGCGAGATCGAGCGGTTGATCGAATTTTTCGCGGAGGAGCTGGATGGCGCGTTTTACCGGATCGCGGTCGCGGAGATTCGCGCAGAAACTGCTGCCGCCATCGCCGGGTTTGCTGCGGAAAAGCCGAACAGCGGCCCATTCGAGCACGCGGGCCTCGGCGAGAAGTCGTGAGGGGCCGATTTCCTGGGCCGCTTGGGCCAGGGCATCGCAGAGTTCGCGTTCCCAGACTCCCATCAGGCCGCAGAAGGCGACGGAACCGCCTTCATTGAGCCATTTTCCGAGTTCGGGGTGGAGCCATCCGGTGTTTTTTCCCAGCCGCTCCCTGAGCCATTCACGGGAAATGATGACGATTTCCAGCGAGTGTGTTCCGGGATAGCGGACGCAGGACCAATCGCCGGCTTTGCCGCCGCCGGTCATGGCATACATCCCGGGTTGGAGGATGAAGCGATCGCGCTCACCCCAGACGAGACCGCTGCCTTCCCGGTTGAGCCAGAGCCAGATGGAGCCCTCGGAGGAAATTTTCCAACGCCAGCCGCCGGAGCTGATCCGTCCGCTGACTCGCCCGCAGCGGAGGCCGTTTGGCTCTCCCCACCACGTATCGTTGCCGGATTTTTCGGACTTTCCAAGCTCGCTCACGCCAAATAGTTGCGAATGATTCGCAATAATCAAGGCTTTAGCCGATGGACGGAGGAATGTGGATTGGCTTTCCCAGCGGAGTCGTGCGGAGCTGGAGCGCTGAATGTGACGGAGGTTTCGAGTTTCTGGTTGGGCCTTTTCGCGGTGGCGTTTTATTTCCTGATCCGCTGAGGTCCGGGGAAAAGGCTGGGTTTTCTTGCATGATGCGGATCGCGTCCCCATGTTCGCGGCGGTTTGAACATGCTTGCTGAAATTCTCCCACAACTTCGCGAGGCCGCCCCGGTCATCATCTCCCTGATCATCATCGAGGGCCTGCTCTCGGTGGACAACATCCTTGCGATCGCCACGCTGGCGTCGCAACTGCCTGAAAATCAGAAGAAACTGGCCCTGCGTACGGGCCTGCTGGGAGCCTACGTCTTCCGCGGGGTAGCCTTGTTTTTTGTGGGCTTCATTATGGCGAACGAGTGGATCAAGTTCGCGGGAGCGTTTTATCTGATCCATCTGATGGCCGAGCATTTCAGCGATTTCGCAGCGGAAAACGATGCGGATCCGGAGACGAAACCGCACAAGGCGAGGACGTTTTGGTCGGTGGTGATCGCGATCCAG
>JBDSNC010000095.1:0-12653 GCA_039915545.1 Luteolibacter sp. | reverse complement strand
GTATGCTCCAGGCGGAAAAGGCGTGCGCGTCGATACCCACGTTTATTCCGGCTACACCGTGCCGCCGTATTACGACTCGATGATCGCGAAGCTCATCGTCACGGGTGCTACGCGGGAAATTGCCATCGCCCGCATGAAGCGCGCCCTTGGCGAGTTCATGATCCGCGGCATTAAGACGACCATCCCTTTCCAACAGGAAATCATCGCCCATCCGGATTTCGCCGCGGGGACGTATGATATCGGTTGGGTGGCCAGGTATCTGGAAGAGCGCGTGAAGTGATAGGTCCTATGGGACTTATACGACCTATGAACGACCCGCGCCTCTACTGCATCCTCGATCTCGGCTACACATCCGAGGAACGCGCGGAGGAAGTCACCGCCTCGCTTCTGGCAGGCGGTGCGGACATCCTCCAGCTCCGCGCGAAAAACCAGGGCCGCGCCACCATCCGGCGCGTTGCGGAAAAGCTCCTCCCGCTCTGCCGTGCGGCGGGAGTTCCTTTCATCGTCAACGATTTTCCCGACCTCGCCGCCGCCATCGATGCGGATGGCGTGCACATCGGCCAGGACGACGGCCCGCTTTCCGCCGCCCGCGAAATCGTCGGCTCCGGAAAACTGATAGGCCGGTCCACCCACTCTCTCGAACAAGCCCGCGCCGCTCTCGCGGAAGGCTTCGACTACATCGGCTTCGGCCCGCTTTTCCCGACTCCGACAAAAGCCGGACGCCCGGCTATCGGCCTTGAGGAAATCGCGGTCATGGAAAAAGACGTCGGCTCGAAAATTCCCGCTTTCTGCATCGGCGGCATCACTCCCGCCACGCTACCACAAGTTCTATCCGCCGGTGCCCGCCGCATCGTCGTGGTCTCGGCACTGCTCCAGGCTCCCGATGTGGAAGCTGCCACGCGAGCGATCAAGGCCACAGCGAGAGATTGAGGTGGTAGAATCGGTGCGCGTTGCGGAAGAGCACAAAAATCACTTCACCAATTGTGATGGACTGCGGAGCTGAAACGGAACGAACAACCGGGGTGAGGCAAGCTTCGAAACCTTAACGGTTGCGGATTTCGAACTAACGAATCCGTAAAGGTTTCTGACTCTCACCCAATAGTAGCTCTTGTCGGTTAGAGCTGGTGTCCTGTAGCTGGCGGCGGTGGCTTTCGGGATGGGCTTGGTGATGACGCCGCTTTTACCCTGATACCACTGATAGCTCAATGAGGTACCAGTTGCCACCACCCGCAATGTCGCCGTGGCTCCCGTTTTGATCGTTACCGAGGCCGGCGAAGCTTTGATAACAGGGGCGCTCAGAAACGTCGCGCCCGCCACCGTATCAAAGGCCCCGAGTCCGGCGACCACCGCCACGGTCCATTTTGAGAGCTCACCGACTCCTGTCGCGCTCATCACGCGGGCTTCGGGAAGGATCACCTGGACAAGGGGCGTGCGTTGGAAAAGCAATAGCAGCGAGCCGAGTTTTGAGAATGCAATGCGGGCTTTGCGAGGGATGCGGAATGGAGAGTGCATGGCGTGATACGGACTTTTGTATAGGGATAAACGGGTATCAGTTGCAACCGCAGCCACCACCGCCGACGCCGCCACCGCCGGATGACGCTTCGCGGGAGAAGTAGGCGTGCTCGGTCATCGCCTTGAGCAGCGGATCGAGGCTGTCTGACATCACGGGCTTGGCGAGATTGCCGCGTTCGTAGGGTTTCACCCGCACAAGCTGGTCGGCGCAGCTACTCAGGCAGACAAGCGTTGCGACAAGAGTTAGAACGAAGGGCGTTTTCATGGGAAGGGAGAGGAACGGTTATTTGCCTTCCGCAAGAAGCGCTTCGATCTCGGTGGTGTATTCGGCGACGGTCTTGTCCCCCCGGAACCCGGTGTGGACGAAACGGATCGTGCCCTTGCGGTCGACAAGGTAGCTCGACGGCATCGACGGAGGATTGAAAAACGCCGCGGCCTGGTGGCCGGAGTCGTGGACCACGGGGAAGGAGGCCTTCATGTTGTCCGCGAAGGACTTGTATTTCGCGGCTTCGTCATCAACGCCGATGCCGATGATCACAAGCCCCTTGGAACCGTATTTCGCCTGGAGCTGGTTGAGCGCGGGAAACGATTGTTTGCAAGGGCCGCACCAGGACGCCCAGAAATCGACGAGCACGACCTTTCCGGAGGTGTTGGGAACGGTGGCGCCGGGCAGCAGTTGTGCGAGCTTCGGCATGGACTGGCCGGCCTTGGCGCCGTCGGCGGCTGATAGGACGGGTGACAGGCAGGTGAGCAGGATGGCGGTGACGATGGTTTTCATGAGTTGATGATATTTGTTAGTTTTCAGGCGGCTTGAACGAGGTATTTTCCGAAATCACGGCTGCCGTCGATGCCGTGCTCTCCCTGGGCGCAGACTTCCACGCCGCGGGCGAGCGACGCGAGATGAAGACCCTCGCGGTTCCCCAGCACGAAGACGGCGGTGCTGTAGATCCCAGCTTCCAGGCAGGAGTTCGCGACGACGGTGACGGCACGCATGCCGTTGGCGACAGGCCAACCGGAGCGGGGATCGAGAATGTGCCCGTAGCGGACGCCGCCGTGAGTGAAAAAGCGGGCGTAGTCGCCCGACGCGGAAACAGCGAGATCGCTGACGGCTAGACCGCCCCAGCAGTTGCCGGGCTTGTTGCCATCCTCGATACCGATGTGCCAGAAGGGATGCGCCCCGTTTCCGCCCATGGCGAAAATGTCGCGGCCGAGATCGACGATGGCATCACGTATGCCGTAAAGGCGGGCGATCTTGGCAAGACTGTCGACGGCGAACTCCTTGCCGAAGCCGCCGAAATCGAGGCCCATGCCCGCTTCCGGCAGAAACACCGCACCGGGTCGGCGCCTGACCTTCCTCCACCCCGTTAGACCGAGCGCGGCTTTCACCTCGTCGCGGCCGGGGAGTCTTTCGTGAACGACCTTCCAGTTCCACACGTTCAGCAAGGGCAGCATCGTAGGATCGAGAATCCCATTGGTGCGGGCGTATAATCCGTCGGCAATGTCCAACAGCTCCTCCATCTCGGAGTCCGTCTCCACCCACCCGCGGCCGGCGGCGGCGTTGATTTGCGATACCAGCGAATCAGGACGGAAGCGCGAGAACTTCGCCTCGAACCTGCCGATCCAGCCCAGCGCGGCAGCGGCGAACTCCAATGCCTTGCGCTCGTCCGGCTGTCTGAACTTGACCAGGCAGTTTGTCCCCAACGCCTTGAATTCCAGGCTCCGCACGCCGAGATGATCAGCGGGCAGGACAGGTGCTGGGGCGGTGGCGTTCATGACGGCGGATTTAAAAACGATTAGAACTGCGCGTTCAAGCCGAAGGTCCAGATGTCCGCATCCGGATAGGCCTGGGCGGGCGCGGAGTCCGAGCCGCTGCCGCTCATCGAGTAGCGCTCGAAGCAGGCGTTGGCGGAGAGGTGGTCATTGAACTGATAGCGCAGGCGCAGGCCGAGGCTGATCGCATCGAGCGACGACAGGCGGTAGTCCGCGGAATAGTTGGGCCCCGCGCCGTTCGGTGCGTTTGAGGGCGTGCCGAGCGCGAGGTCGTTGATGGTGGTCATGTAGAAATCCGCCGCGTTCTGGTGATAGTAGCGGAAGAACGGGATGACTTGGAAATGGTCGCCGATCTCCTGCCTCCATTCGAGCTGGAGGGTTTCGGACGTGATCCCGTAATCGTCATGACCGAAGCGCAGCACCGCATCAAGGGCGCCGCTGACAGGCTCGAAGTAGTGTTTGCCTTCAAACTGGAGCACCTCGCGCAGCCGGCTGTCCGGGCGGTTCTCCCGATAGATGTTGGTCACCGGCAGATCGGTGAAACCACCGAGACCGTCGGGCACCTGGACGATCTCGTTCCGCTGCACCACCTTGTAGGGATCGTTGAGATAGCCATTGGCGTAGCCGACGGTGAGGTTCGCGGTGATGACCGTGTCCTTGTCGAGGATCTGGGTGACACCAGTGAAAAGGTCCAGGGTTTCCTTACGGGCATCGGGCAGGAGCGGAATGCTGACGGTGTCATCAAGGTAGTTCACCCCGTAGGCGACCGTCGTGTTCTTCTGGTTGAGTTCGAGTTTGTCGCTGAGTGCGATGCCGTTCGAAATGTAGTCGTGCTCGGTGCTGCGCGAGATTTCCAGCTCCACCCGGTGATCGCCGAACTGCCGCGAAAGCGCTCCGAGAATGCCGGTCCGCACGTCCTCCACATCTGATAGAAACGGCTGGCTCTCACCCGGCAGCACACCGGTGGGCGAGGCACCCGAGATGGAGTCCCTGAGCCACTGGAAGCGGAACGAAGTGGCGTCGTTGATCTCGATCTGCCCCCGGATGTAGTGGGACTCCACCCGGATGCGGTCGTCATCCTCTTGATAGAGCTGGTAGCTGTAGTCGTAATTCTGCGGAATGGTCTCCCCATGGACTTGGAAAGCCGGACAAAGCAGCGTGGCGAGGACAAAGGGCGGACGGGATCTCACGAAAAGGGAATCGTTGGGTGTTGCGGAGGTCCTTGGACGAACAGGTCACCTCCCGAAAGAGGCGACCCACGTCAACGCCATGGACAATCACCTGTTTACCCCTTGAATCCCGGATGACAAATTGTGGATGGTAACCAATCGGTTATCATTCGGTTTCCCAGCCTTACGCCCGGTCCCGGTCATTTTCCCTTGCCCAGCCGGTCCACGCCGTATTGGCCGAACGGAACTAACAAATCGCCGTTCCCGGCGACAGACACCGAATCAAGCCACACGCTCCACGTAGGAAACCTCCAGCGGCTGGCCGTATCACCGTCGGCAGCGGCGGAGAAAATGGTTTTGGCATGCACGCCGAGGATTTTTCCGGCCACGGAACGCAGCGCGTTCGGACGCCAGCCGAGGGTGAGTTCGCTTTCCGTGGTCCACGACTCGTCATCGGCGAGCGAGAAACGTGAGACGCCGGTTTCCGAGGTGGCGAAAAGACGCCGCCCTTCGGCTGCCACCGCCGCCCTGGCTTCAACTTCGTGACTGGCGACGAGGAACGCGTCGAATCCATCAGACGCGCTGACCTGCACCTTCGCGACTTTTTCCGAGATCATCGAGCGGGTGAATGTGAGGAAACCCTTCCCATCCAGATCCGTAACGGCGAACAAGGTGCCCGGCAGGTCGATCGCGGAACGCCGCACAGCAGGTCCGGTTTGACCGACCTCCAGAACGTGCACCACATTCCGGGTAGGGTAGAAATACGGTGCCGCCGTGATGTTGAAATCCGTGGTCCGGCTGGCTCCGACAACCACCAGCCCGCCGCCTGCGGCGTTCACCTGGTTGAGCGAAGCTTCGGGATTGCCAAAGCTAACAGCAGCATCCGCGGCAGGAGCATCCGGCTTCGTCACGTCGAACACCAGCAACTGCGGCTTTGTTCCGGCCTGCCCGTTTACCGGCGGATAGATCGACGTCATCGGCTTGGCCTTGGCCACAAAAATATCATCAAGCCAATAGACCGGCCCACGCGAGTTCACTACCAGGCACGGGCGGTTTGCCTGAGGCCAGAGCAGGTCGGAAACCGTCAGCCACCAAGCACCTTCGACGGATTGCGAGCAGGATCCCAGCAACTTCAGTGCTGGCAGGGCCGAGCCGTCATAAACATCCAGCACCAGGCTGTTCCCCGAGTTGCCGATCGGGATCAACTTCGCGGCGCTGGCAGCAACGTCTACCGTCAATTGGCGGATCACGAAAAGTTTGCCGTCACGGAATGCCGCCGCGCGGACCGAGCCGTCGCCGAGATCTGTTTCCGATAGAATCTGTTCAAGCGCGCCGGCAGGACTCACCCGCACCGTCGCGCGGCTGTCGCCATAGCTTGCTCCATCCTCGACTTGCAGCACGAAATCCCCCGCATCGCAGACGCGGTCGGCGGGCCAGGCGAGGCTGACCTCCGAGAGCAGTGTTGGTTTGTCGCGATCCTCAATATCGGCAGCAACGAGGACCCGCTGCGAAATGGAAACCACCGCGTCTCCTATCAGGTCAGCGCGCCGGGGCTCGAAGTCATGGGAAATCACCCCGCGCTGTTTCAGCTTGCGGCCGGCGATGTCCAGATCCAAAAGCTGCACGCCGGAAACCTGCGCATAGGTGTCCGGATCCGTCGTCACCAGCGGCACCATCACCAGCCCGGCATCCGGCAGCACCTTGAGCGCCTTTTCATCCCAGGCCGCTTCGCTGTAGCCGTTCGCCAATACGATGCGGCTCAGCAGCGTCGGAAGAGCGGGATTTGCAACATCGAACAGCGACGCGACGACACTCCCCGAATCCCAGCCAATCGAAAACAGCAGATCTCCCAATGGCTCCAGATGGGTTGACCAGCCCGGAACCTGCAAGTGCCCTGAAACCACCGGCTTCTCCGGATCAGATAGATCGACGATCCACAGCGGGTCCTTTTGCAGAAACGTGACGATGTAGGCCTTGTCTCCGGCGAAGCGGGTGGCATAGAGACTCTCGCCCTTCGCCAGTTCCAGCGAGCCGAGGCGGTTCGACGTCCCCGTGAAAACCGCCGGGACAACGGTTCCCGGCCCCCACACTCGGAAATTTTCCAGCACGGTCCGGGGCGACCATTTCCACTGCCACGGATTGCTTTCGGAAATGGTGGTCAGCGTGTTGTCGCTCCACTGGATCTTGAATTTGTCGGCGATCACTCCCGCCGTCCGGATGGGTTTGGTGGTCAGGCGGACAAGACCGTTAGACCCGAGCCCGTAAACCGTGACCTCGGAATACTTCCACTGTCCCGACGGCGTCACCGACACCGCCAGCCAGTCGCCGCCCGCCGCGATGATCGGATTGTCTCCAGTGATCGGGAAATTTCCCACCCGCTTGGGAGCCTTCCCGGTTTCCAGCAGCCACTCGCTGAGCGCGCTGTCGTTTTTCTCATTCGGACCTACCGACCAATCCGTGGTGGCCACAATCAGACGGTTCCCCACCATCCGGCTATCCGCCAGATGCCCCGGAACGTTCTGGGAAAATCTAACTTTCGCCTGGCTCTCGCCCACCTCCACGATCAGAATGCGGGTGGAATCGCCATCGCGTCTGGAACTATCCTCCGTCAGCAGGGCCAGCTCGCGTGTTTTTCCCGTGCCGGGCAACAGATAGAGATCCTGGCCGACCGCCGGCATGCGCAGCGATGCGACCAGCGTGGGGTTCTTCGGGTCCGCCAGATCGAGCACCTGCAGACCGCGCAGTTGGTTGAAGAAATAGACGCGCCCGCCATCGATTTTCCAGATGTCCGCCTCCACCGGCGCTGCGGTGTCCGGTGTCGCCACTTCGCCGCCGAGCGCCATGTCGTTGAGATTGGTGGTCCGCCACAGCCATGGACTCACACCGCCGCCGGTGTCCGAAAGCGCGGGGCCAAATTCGTTTTTCCCACGATAGAATGATGCCGGAAATTTTCTATCAGCCACATCCACCCTCTTCTTCGCGATTACCGCACGCCACTTCACCGCATCGCCCGTGGCCGGAAGGTCGAAGGACATGGGGCCGGGCCGGACGCGGGTGGAAACGTAGGTCCGCCAGTTTTTCCCGTTGCCCTGCTGCAGGGATATTTTCAGCACTCCCTCGGGGATGATGACCTCGGCCTTGCGGTGGTTCGGCGAGAGATCGAGCTTGAGTTGTTCGACCGCGCGGACCGGATCGGTCAAAAACGCCAGAACACAGACAAAGGCGAGTTTCAGGAAGATGCGAGGGAGTGCGGACATGATGGGAGAGGTTTGAAACGAAGCTGCAACCTATATCCGCGATCCGCAGGTGAATTGGATCACCCTGGTTTGCAAACGCCGGCGTTGCGCACTTCCTCGGCGATGATCCGGAGGCCGTCGCGGACGACGGCTTCGTCCATGGCGTATGAAACGCGGATGCATTCGTGGCGGTGACGCCAGTTTTCATCGTCGTGGCCGAAGAAAAAGTAGTGGCCTGGAATGACGAGGACCTCGCGCGTTTTCAACCGTTCGTAGAGTTCCATCGAGGTGATCGCCAGTCCGGGAAACCAGAACCACAGGAAAAGCGCGCCCTCGCTGCGGTGCATGAACCACTCGATGTCATCGCCGAACGCCTCGACGGCGGCGGCGCGGGCGAGGCGGCATTTTTCCTGATAGAACGGACGCACCACCTCGCGGCTGAGGCTGAGGAGTTCGCCGGAACGGACGAGCGGCAGCGTGATCTGCTGGCCGATGTTAGGATTGGAAAGACCTGCGATGGCGCTCATCGAGCCGAGCGCACGGATGATCTCCGGCGGGCCGATGACGATGCCGGTGCGGGTGCCGGGCAGGCCGATTTTCGAAAGACTGAACGTGAGCACGACATGCGGTTCCCAGAACGGCGTGGCGTCGGTGAAGATGATGCCGGGGAATGGCGCGCCATACGCATTGTCGATGATGAGCGGGATGTTGTTTTCCTTCGCGAGGGAGGAAAGGCGGGCGACCTCATCGTCGGTTAGGACGTTGCCGGTGGGATTGGTCGGCCGTGACGCGCAGATGGCGGCGATGTCCGGGGTGATTTCGAGGTTTTCGAAATCGACGCGGTATTTGAAATCATGCGGGCCGCTTTTTTCGATGAGCGGGGTGACGGCGCGGAAGAGATCGCCGCTCACGCCCTGGTTCGAGTAGCCGATGTATTCCGGGACAAGCGGAAGAAGGATTTTCCGGCGGGTGCCGTCCGGCATCTCTCCGGCTAACAAATTGAAGAGGAAATAGAACGCGGTCTGCCCGCCGCTGGTGATGGCGACGTTTTCCGAAGTGACTTCCCAGCCGAAGGTTTCGCGGAAAAGCGTGGCGATGGCTTCGAGAAACTGGGGATTGCCGCGCGGCGGATCATAGGAGGTGAGCGCTCGTTCGAGCCCGCCGTTTTCCTCCATCAGTTCTTCGAGACGCCTGCGCCAGACAGCATTCATTTCCGGAATGCGCGCCGGTTGGCCGCCGCCGAGCATTTTCAAATCAGGGCCGCCGCTCGCAAGGGCGTGGCCGAGATCATCCATCAGTTCCTCGATGCCGCTGCCGGTGCCGAGGTGTTGGCCAAATTGGGAGAATTCGTAGGACATGGCGGGAAGGCGATTTCCAATGCTCGCGCCCCGTTCAAACCACCGGCGGCCCCTGATGTCGATCACCTTCATGAACTCGCAAAATTATCCCCGTCAGCCCGCGGATCGGCGGTGTCAGTTGACGAACCAACGCCGTCCGTCCGAAAACCGGCGGCGTTCGCCTGGAAACCAACGCCGTCAGCCCGCGACCCGCCGTTGTCCACCCGGAAACAACCGCCGTCAGACGCTTCCCGCACCGGCGTCAGATAATTCCCAGGCGGCGTCAGCCATTTCTCAGGCAGTGTCAGGAAATTCCCAGCCCGCGTCTCCCATCTTCCGAACGCCGTCAGGAAATTCCCAATCGTCGTCCGCCGCCGCTCTTTCCACATTCCTCTCATTTTCCATTAGTTACAGCAAACGAAGTGCGTAAAAATCAAGGAAAGTGGCTGGCGCGTCTCGCGCCAGGCCGTTGCGGAGGCGTCTCGCCTCCCCACCCTGCGGACTATCAGTCACTTACAAATGTGACGCCCGCCGCCACATGATTCCATCCCGATTTCCTCCGCCCCCATCCCTAACCTCGCAATGCAAAAAGCACTCTCCATCAGCTTTTTCCCTCGCCATCTCTAATTCTACCAGACAGCGTGCGACTGTTATTGAAAAAGTTTCCTTCAATTTCCCCCTAATCCTCCAATCCAAAACCAAGCAAAATCATGCCCGCCAACCGCACGTTTGACTTCCCTGTCAGCACCCTCATCCGCGACTCAAAGCGCCTCCACGCCGCACTTGTCGATACCACCACCGGCCCCGCCGTCGCCCGCCGCCTCGCCAAGAAAAACACCGTCGCCGGCCAACCGGACATCGTCTTCGCCCCGCTCTTCGAGGCCCAGATCCAGCTCGTTGAAAACGGCGGCATCGCCCAAAGCACCGCCGTCGGCGAAATCGGCCAGATGACCCAGGAGCAATTCGACGCCTTCACCGAACTCGAGCGCCTCCTCTCCGGGGCCCGCCGCAGCGCCCACCTCGCCTTCCCGAACAACGACGCCCGCCTCCACAGCGAGTTCCAAGTCGGCATCCACGAACCCTCTGATTTCCCCAGCGAAATCGAACGCGCCAAAAAAGTCCTCGCCGCCTGCCAGACCCACGCCGACGCCCTCGACGACCACGGCTGGCTCGATGAAGACACCGCCGCCCTCGCCGCCTCCATCGAATTTCTCGACGACGGCGACACCACACACGAAGCCACCAAAGACAAAAAGAAAGGCTTCACCAAAGGCCGCAACCTCGCCGCCAACGCCCTCTACAAAAAGTGCCAAAGCGTCCAGAACGCCGCCCGCCTCGCCTACCCATCCACCAAGGCCGCCAAAGACGAAGCCACCCTCGTCGCCCGCAACCGCTTCCTCCTCGACGAGTTCCCCCCACGCGCCGGAGCCAGCGCCGGCGACAAACCCGCCCCAACTCCTACGGCGCCATAAGGAGTGGCGGCATGATCCAGTCCTTTTCAAACCGGGATACCGAAGAGTTGTTCCGGACCGAGTTGAACCGGCGCTTTGCGGCTATCGCGCGGGTGGCTCTGCGAAAACTGATCCAAATGAGCCACTCTAGCAGCCTCGACGACCTGAAAGTGCCACCCGGCAACCGGCTGGAACTCCTCTAAGGCCGCCTCGCCGGGTTCCATTCCATCCGCATCAACGACCAGTGGCGAATCGTTTTTCGCTGGACGGATGCCGGACCCGCCGAGGTCGCCATCGTGGATTACCATTGACCACCTCCCGTAACGCCATACGTTATAGTCATGAAAGCTCCCATCACTCCCGGCGAAATCCTTCTGGAGGAATATCTCCAGCCCATGGGCATCTCCCAGAATGCCATGGCCCGCGCCATCGGCGTGCCGCCGCGCGCGATCAATGAGATCGTCCTGGGCAAACGCTCCATCACTCCGGCCATGTCCATCCGCTTCGGCGTCTTCTTCGGCCAGTCCGACACCTTCTGGCACGGAATCCAAGTGGAGTGCGATTTCCGCGCCCTCGCCCGCCAGCGCAACAAACTCATCTCCGGCATCCAACCCGCCCAATCCATCACCTCCGCCGCCTGATTCCTCACTTTTCTTCCTCTCTTCACTGATCACTCGGCACTTCTTCCACTTCCTCCTCTTCCCATCGTCTGCCCCCTCACCTCACACGCCGCTCGAAGAGTCCGCCGGCCGCGCCAATGTCTGTTATTTGGGACTGACCCCGAAGCAGATGGCTTCCATGTCCGGAACTCCTTGTTCCTCAAGCCAACGGTTGTTCAGCGCAAATCGCACAATCTCTATCTGGCTCGCCCGCCAGTAGCCTTTTCGGCACCGCGATGCCATGTGCACCTGCTTGGGATCGACTCCCAGTGCTAGCAGATGCCGGCGTCGCGTGCGTGGTTGCTTCCACTGCTTCCAATAATACAACCTCACCCGCCGCCTGATCCACTGCGCCAAGGCTTTCGCTTCACGATAGGTGGAGCTGAGCTTGAAGTAGTTGAGCCAGCCGCGGACATAGAGGTTCAACTCGTTGATGACGGTTTGAACGTTGTGCCCGCGGTTGCGGCTGGTGATCTCTTTGATCCGCTCCTTGAAGCGGTGGTGCGCCTTATCCGTCCACGCCAGCTTGGCCCTGTTGTTGAGCTGATAGCCCAGGAATGCACAGGATTTCAGCGGCGCGGCGCGGCTTTTGGCGCGGTTGACTACCAGTTGCAGCTGTCCTTCGCAGTAACGAATCAACGATGCCATCACCCGTTTCGCCGCGTTCGCGCTTTTCACCGTCACGATGAAGTCGTCGGCATATCTCGCGAATTTGTGTCCACGGGATTCCAATTCCTTGTCGAGGGGATCGAGTGCTATGTTAGCTAGCAGCGGTGACAGCGGGCCTCCCTGCGGCACTCCTTGGGGCGTGGCCTCGCGGGTGCCGTCGGGCAGCTCCACGCCTGCCATCAGGAAACGCTGGATCAGGCGGAGGGTCTTGCGACACTTCACCTTTTCGCGCAGCGCTCCCATCAGGCGGTCGTGGTTGACCGTGTCGAAGAACGATTTAAGGTCGCATTCCACGGCGTGGCGGCGACCTTCCTTCCAGCTTTCTTCCATCGCGGCCACCGCTTGATGAGCGGATTTACCGGGACGGTATCCATAACTGTGTTCGCTGAAACCAACTTCGAAAAGCGGTCCCAGCACTTGTGCGAACGCCTGCTGGATCACGCGATCCAGCACCGTCGGGATTCCTAACGGGCGTTTCGACCCGTCGGGCTTCGGAATCCACGCCCGTTTGACGGGCGCGGGCCGGTATTTTCCTTCTCTGATCGCAATGGCGATCCTCGGCCAGTGCTCCTGCTTGAAAGCAGGAAAGTCCTCGACGGTCATGCCGTCGATCCCCGGAGCACCTTTGTTTCCCTTCACGCGTTTCCACGCTTGGGAGAGGTTTTCCGGTTCAAGGATTTCCTCGATCATGGTTCGTTCTTGAGGGGCTCCATGCGTTCCTCTGTCACGGCTCTCAAGCGCGCCTCGCCGTCTGGCGTCGTCGGTTGGCTTGTCCGTGGCGGGGTCGATCCCCTCCTCATTGGTTCGGTCCTTCATCGGTTGAGGCCTCCGGTATCGTTGTTTGAACGGG
>JBDSNC010000054.1:0-12904 GCA_039915545.1 Luteolibacter sp. | reverse complement strand
TTCCCTTTCGTTTCCGCAGGCGGCAGTGCGTAAACCGCATTGAAGAATTTCCCGCGCGGGCTGCCTTCGATTTTCTGTGAGGCTACTTTTTTCCCGTCCACCAGGATGTCGAAATCGCGACCCACGTCTCCTCCGAAGTAGGTGCAGACCAATGCCACCGGCTTCGACGGATCAACGGCCACTTCGTAGGAAAACCATCCGCCGCCACGTGCATCGCGCCATTTGCGATCCTGGAAATCACCGCTCTCGCTGTTTTCGGACTGGAAGCGGTGCTCGACTTCGGACTGTTGGAAACCCGGCTGGACGGTATCGAGCGTGGCCTGATCAAGCTTCGTCCGGCGTGCTTCGGCGGCGAGCAGATCGCCCTCCCCCGCTTTCCATTCCGACGGATTGAGCAATGGAAAATAGACGGCGTAGTGTTCCTCGTAAATTCGATTGAACGGAACGAAGATCAGATCCTGCCTCTTCACGACTCCGTCACTCCGGAACTCGGCGAAGGCCTTGCCAGTGGGCTTGAGATGCGCAAGCAGATCCGCCTCATCCGTGGCGACGAAAACCGGTGGAGTTTCACCGGTCTTGCCCGGGGCCTTGAGATGATCGTCCCAGCGCCGTTTCGCCGGATCGGCTGCGCCGGAGGTTGTCGGCACGATGCCTGCCAGCACGTTAGGTCCGTAGAGCAAAGCGATGGTTTTCCCATTCGAATGCGGCAGCGCTTCGGTCCGCAGTTTCATCGGCAGTTGAAGCTCGATGATGTCGCCCGATTTCCATTCACGATCAATCGTCAGATAGGACGATGGTTGGGAGGTCACCGGAATTGCCTGCCCGTTCACCTTCACCACCGGCAGCGCGCACCAGTAAGGATGACGGATTTTGAGTGCGAATTTCACCGGCTTCACAGCACCTAACGAAAATCGCATGGCATCCGAGTCGGGGAATTTCGTTTCCTGACGGAGCTTCACGCCCATCTCTTTCCAATCCAGTTCACTTGCCATGAAAAGATTCACCCACAGCGCGCTGGAACCATGGAAATAGACCTGCTCGCCATAGCGTGCGGGATTCTCCATACCCGTGCCGACACAGCACCACCAGGCTCCTTCGGACGTCGAGAACACCTTGGTGCCGACCGACTCAAGTCCGAGAAAATAACCGAACTCGCCGGGCTGGCGGCCGATATTTGCCATCACATGATTGAGCAGCGCCCGCTCGACGAAGTCCATCTCAGCCGCCTTCGGATCCCATGCGAACAAGTGACCGGTGAGCTTGATCATGTTGTAGCTGTTGCACGTTTCGGCAGTGTGCGGCTTGAGATTTTCCGCGAATTTTTCGAGCGGAAAAAAATGTTCATCCTCACCGTGGCCACCGATACAGAACGAACGTTCGTTCACGACGCTGTCCCAGAACGTCTGCACCGCGGTGCGGTAGCCGGCCTGTCCGGTGAGTTCATATCCACGGGCGAGTCCGACGATTTTCGGAATCTGGGTGTTGCCGTGCTGGCCGTTCAGCTTGTCCTGCCCGAGCTCAAGAGGGCCGAGAATGGCATCGTGATGGAAGACGGTGCGGGCGAGTTCGAGATAACGTGGATCGCCGGTGGCAGCCGTGAGGTCCGCGAAAACCTCGTTCATGCCGCCGAACTCCGACTTGAGGGTTTCCTGGGCCTGTGTGGGAGTGAGTTTTTGATAGACGCCGGCGAGATAATCCGCGAGCTGCGTCTCCACATCGAGAGCTTGTTTGTTTGCTGCGAGATTCCACGCGTCGTGCAAGCCGGCTAAAACCTTGTGGAGCGTGTAATTCGGCACCCATTCGTCGTTGAGGGAAAATCCGGATGCCTTGATACGGCCACGGCGGAGTTCCTCGTAAACGCGCTTGTTCACGGGCAGCACGTAGCCGTCACCGTTCGCTTTCTGACAGGCCGCGAGTTCGGCGACGACATAGTTCACCCTCGCCAGCGCTTTCGGATCGCCAGTCGCCGCGTAAAGCGCTGACACGGCGGACAGGTAATGCCCGAGGCTGTGCCCGTTGATGCCACGGGCCTCCCAGCCGCCGTAGCGTTTGGCCTTTTCCGGAAGTCCCGCCTGGGCGCGGAAACCGGATAACAAGCGGTCCGGATCGACGACCGAAAGCAGATAACGCGCATCCACCTCCTGGCGCTGCTTGAACGGACCGTCCAACAGACGAACCTGCGAAAGTGGAAACGGTTCCGCAGCAGGGACGGGAGGAGCGGCTTGGACAGAGCAACAAACCGCCACAAAAATCGTGGCGAAGAATAGGATTGAATCGGGCTTTTTCATGACAGGCGGTGGATGGGCACGATGAAATCCTGACATTGGATCACGGACCAGACAACTCCATGAGAGAACGCGCATTTTGCAGGAAAAACCCGACGGACAAAACGAAATTCCTTTCATGTCCTCCATCCCTCGCCGCAGCCGCCCCGGTATGAAATGAACACGAAAAAAGCGGCCCGGCTGATCATCCCCTAGGAAAAACCCATTAACCCGAGGGCGTCTCAGTCGGACCGCCTGTTGTGTTGCAACACTAGAACAAACGCGCCGGAGGTTCCGATTTGTCTGAAAATTCGATTTTTTTCAAAATCGGAGTTCTACGGCTACAATTGCAGGCAATGAAGCCCTGTTCAAACATCAACCTATCAATTTCAACCCTCTTCGACCGAGGTAATCGGGACTAAGAAATCCGCCAGGTTGCACGAGCTACCTCGCCTTCCCTTCACCGAAACACCACAAATTCTGATAGATCGCATGCTAGGGACTGGACTCGTCGTCAAATGACCACCACTTCCCAGACACGAAAAAGGGAGCCTTTTACGGCTCCCTAAGTCTTTCATCCTAAACGGAAAGTGCTCGAAAGAGGACTCGAACCTCCACAGGTTTCCCTACTAGATCCTTAGTCTAGCGCGTCTACCAATTCCGCCATCCGAGCTTTACCGGTTGGGTGGGCGCACTTGTTAAGGTCCGGCCAGCGGGTTTGCAAGAGAATCTTTGAAAAAAATCCGTCGCGCGATTGCGGGCATTTAAACTGCTTCCGGCTTGCTTCCAGCGGCCCGTGCGAAAGCATGGCCGCACCCCATGGCCATGGAAGCAATCATCGCGGAAAACGTCGTCAAATCCTTTGGAAACATCCGCGCGCTCGACGGAATCAGCCTTCAGGTGAAGGCCGGTGAGCTGTTCTTCCTCCTTGGCGCCTCGGGCTGTGGAAAAACCACCCTGCTCCGCTGCATCGCGGGCTTGGAAACGCCCACCAGCGGCTCGATTCATTTCGGCGACCGCGACGTGACGAAGATGCCGCCGCACAAGCGCGAGGCGGCGATGGTTTTCCAAAGCTACGCCCTGTGGCCGCATCTCACGGTGGGGCAGAACATCGCGTTCGGGCTGGAAGAACGGAAGGTGCCGCGTCCTGAGATCAAACGCCGTGTCGAGGAAGTGCTCGAAATGGTCCAGCTCCCGGGATTCGGTGACCGCTCGATCGACCAGATGTCCGGCGGCCAGCAACAGCGGGTTTCGCTGGCCCGCGCACTCGTCGTCAAACCAAAATGCCTCCTGCTCGACGAACCGCTCTCGAACCTCGACGCCCAGCTCCGCGTGGAAATGCGCCGCGAGATCCGCCGCATCGTGAAAGAGAACGGGCTGACCGGCATCTACGTCACCCACGACCAGGAGGAGGCCCTCGCGATGGCCGACCGGATGGCAGTACTCACCCGCGGAAAAATCGGCCAGATCGGCGCGCCCGAGGAAATCTACCGCACCCCGCTCACCGCCTATGTGGCGAATTTCATCGGCGAAACCAACCTCATCCCCGGCGAGGCGGTCGAGACCCGCGATGGCTTCACGGTGGTGAAAACCGCGATGGGAATGATCGTCGGCCGCGTCACCGATCCAAACTGGTCCCCCACCCCCGGCGAAGCACTGCGACTTTCCATCCGTCCGGAAGCATGGCGCCTTCACAAGGAAAGCGGCGACAACGCGGTGCATGGAAAAATCAGCGAGCGCAGCTACCTCGGCCAGCGCATCCAATATTGGATCGAGACTGCGGGAGTCCGCCAGCAGGTCGTGGAAATGAACCCCCACATCATCCACGAGCCGGGCGAGGAAAACATCGTGCTCCACGCCCGCCATGACGACGTCGTCATTCTGAAGCCCTGATCCCCCACCCCGGAATGAAACAACGCGCCTGGATCATCTTCGGATTGTTAGTCTTGATCGTCGCTTTTCCGCTGGCGATGCGGAGGCAGTCCGCGACGACAAGTTCGCGCGATGCCGACGACACGCTCGTCATACTAACACCACATAACGAATCCATCCGCCAGGAATTCGGCGAAGCCTTCGCCTCGTATTGGAGGAAAAAAACCGGACGTTCCATTTACCTCGACTGGCGCACGCCCGGCGGCACTTCGGAGATCCGGATGGTGCTCGACGCCGGATTCAAGGCGGCCGAGGAAACCAAACATGCAGGCATCGGCGTGGACATTTTCTTCGGCGGCGGCGAACCGGATTTCGCCAGCCAGGCGAAAAAGAACCGGCTCGCACCGCTCGATATTTTCAAGACACAGCCGCAGCTTTTCATCAAGGACGGCCCCGTTCCCGAGACCTTCACCGGGGAGCGCTATTTCCCGGCTGACCACGTCTGGGTCGGCACCTGCATGTCGCAGTTCGGCATCTGTTATAATCCGGCCGTTCTCAAACGTCTCGACATTCCTGCTCCCACCGCCTGGCAGGATCTTGGCGATCCCCGTTACGCCGGATCGCTCGCTCTGGCAGATCCGACGAAGAGCGGTTCCGTCGCCCGCGCGTTCGAGCTGGTCCTCCAGGGAGAAATCCAGCGGGCGCTCGCGGTTCCCGGAGCGGACCGCACGGCAGCTATCAACTCCGGCTGGACTACCGGCCTGCAACTCATCCAGCGAATGGCGGCGAATTCCCGCTACTTCACCGACAGCGCGCCGAAGATCCCGCAGGACGTCGGAGCAGGAAACGCGGCGGCCGGCATGTGCATCGATTTCTACGGCCGTTCTTATTCCGAAGAACTAACCACCATCGACGGCAGCCCGCGTATCGTCTGGATCGCGCCGAAAGGCGGGACCACTCTGAGCGCCGATCCCATCGCAGTGCTCAAGGGAGCGCCGCATCCGATACTGGCGCAGAGTTTCGTCGATTTCTGCCTCTCCCCGGAAGCGCAGACACTCTGGTTCGGCAAACCCGGCACGCCTAACGGCCCACGCGACAGAGCCCTCCACCGCACGCCGATCCGCCGCGACGTTTACACTCCGGAAAATCTTGCGAACTCAACCATGCCGCATGCCCACCCTTACGAGGATCCAGGCAATTTCATCTACCAGAAAGAACTCACCGGTTCCTCGTTCAACACGCTGCGCCAGCTCGTGAAAGTCATGTGCATCGACTCCCACGAGGAAATGAAATCCGCCTGGCTCGCCATCCGCGACGCAGGCATGCCTGCCGACGCGCTCGCTGTTTTCTCCGACGTCTCGATCATGCCTTACGCCAAGGGCGGAAAAGGCGATCCCATCCTCGACGGCAGCGACGCCCTCAAAGCAGCCGACCATGCCGCGAAAATCGGCGAGTGGTTCCGCGCGAACTACCGCAAGGCCGAAGCCATGGCCCGCGCGAAATCCTCCACCGCCTCCCACTGATGAAACGCGGCTCCGCCATCACCATCACGATCATTGTCAGCCTGCTGTTCGCGGTCTTCTTCATCTATCCGGCCGGGATGGTGGTGAAGCAGGCCTTCGAGGGCACTAAAGCGGACGGCTCGCACTTCTTCACGCTGAATTTCTTCGCCGCGGTTTTCCGGAATCCAATCTATCGGGAAGGATTGTGGAATGCCTTCGCACTCGGAATCACCAGCACGCTCGCCACGCTCGCGATCGCATTTCCGCTGGCTTTGATCGGGCACCGTTATGACTTCTTCGGAAAGCAGGCGCTCGGCGTGCTCGTGCTCGCACCGATGATCCTGCCGCCCTTCGTCGGAGCGGTGGGAGTGAAACAAATCCTCGGTGTGAACGGCGCACTCAATGCGCTGCTCATCGACACCGGCCTGATGCATGCCGCCCTGCCTTACGACTGGCTCGCCCACGGGCGCTTCGCCGGAATTGTCCTGATGAACGCGCTGCACCTTTATCCGATCCTCTACATGAACATCGCCGCCGCGCTGGCGAATCTCGATCCGGCGATGGAACAGGCTGCGGAAAACCTCGGTTGCCCGCCGTGGAAACGCTTTTTCAGGATCACCCTGCCGCTCGCCATGCCCGGTGTTTTCGCGGGCGCTTCCATCGTTTTCATCTGGGCTTTTACGGAGCTGGGCGTGCCGCTGGTGTTCGACTATGCCCGCGTCGCTCCGGTGCAGATTTTCGACGGCTTGAAAGGTCTCGATAAAAACCCGGTCCCCTACGCCCTAACCGCCGTCCTGCTGATCGTGGCCGCCGCGGTCTTCGCGCTGTCGAAGCTGGTGATGGGTCGCTCTCCGCTCGGCACCGCGCCGCGCCCGAAAGGCCGCTCGAACTCACTCCAGCTCTCGGGTTGGAAATCCGCCGCGTGCAGTTTGTTTTTCATCGGCGTGTTCGCGTTCGCCGCCATTCCTCACCTGGGAGTAGTGCTGTTATCCTTTGCCGGGCGATGGTATGGCACGGTGATCCCGGACACGTTGACCATGCGTCATTATATCGAAGCACTCGGCAACGGCCTGGTTGTTCCATCGATCCAGAACAGCCTGCTCTACGCCGGTTGCGCCACCTTGATCGCGCTGGTGATGGGGCTGAGTGTCGCGTGGGTCGTCGTGCGTTCGGATTTGAAATTTCGCAACGTGTTGGACGCTGTCGTGATGCTGCCGCTGGCGGTGCCGGGTCTGGTAATGGCCTTCGGTTACCTTGCACTCTCGCAGGAAGGCAAGGCGTTCCGCTTCCTCGTCGGTGCTGGCGAGAATCCGTTCCTGCTGATCGTCATCGCCTACGCCATCCGGAGGCTACCCTACATCGTTCGGTCCGCCGTCGCGGGACTTCAACAAAGCAACCCGACACTTGAGGAAGCCGCAAAATCGTTAGGAGCCAGCCCCGCCCGCACGCTGCGGCGCGTGGCCATTCCCCTCATCGGCGCGAACCTCGCGGCAGGCTCCATCCTCGCCTTCGCCTTTGCCATGCTGGAGGTCAGTGACAGCCTCATCCTCGCCCAACAAGCGCAGCACTATCCGATCACCAAGGCCATCTACACGCTTTTGAGCACCTTGGGAAATGGCACGGAACTCGCCGCCGCGCTCGGCGTGTGGGCGATGGTTTTCCTCTCCGTCGCCATCATGGGCGCGGCCGTTCTCGGTGGAAAACGCGGCGGTTTGTTCAAGGTCTGAGTGGATCAATCTATCCCATTGACGCGGCGGGATTTTTTTCCCTATAACTTAAGTTGCTTTTTTACCCAGAAGCAAAACCCACATCGTTAAAACCCACGATGCACCGACATGATGGCGAATGTAGCTCTCAATCTCAGGAATCTCAGCGTCAGCGAAAAGATCGGGCTCGCCCGTCGGATCTTCAGTGCGATGGACGGCAACGCGCTCTTCCCGTCGCCTGATCCACCGCTGGTCCTACTCGCACGGCTGACACAGGAGTTGGAGGCCCAGAATGACGCGCTGTCCCAAGCAAAAAACGAAGCACTGCTTGGCGACACGCTCTCCCGCCTGGCCACCTACGTCCAGAGGGTCAGCGGCGGATCCGAGTCCGCCATCACCGCCGCCGGAATGGGGGTGGACTCCTCCCATGCAAACAACGGCGCGATGTCGAAACCGGTGAATTTCAGTGTCACGCAGAGCACAACCGCAGGCGAGATGACTCTCCGCTGCGATCCGGTGCCAGGCGCGAAAACCTACGTTTTCCAATCCACTGCCGATCCGCTCGCCAATGATTCAGTCTGGATCATCGGCTCCGTCAGTACCGGCCATATCGGCACCATCACCTGCATCGAGGCCGGGCAACGAAACTGGTTCCGCGTGTCCGCCGTCGGCCCGGATGGCCAAGGCCCTTGGAGCGACCCGGTGTCCGAAATGTGTCATTGATTCTCCCCCGAAAAGATCCCCCCACAAATAACGAGGATGCTCCGGCCCGCGCCCCCCACGGGCCGGGGTTCGGGTTAGGGAGTGCTAACAATGTGACGCAGGCATTGCTGCCTATTTTTTCTTACCGATGCTTGTGAAAGAACAGACAGGAATGTCTGTATTACGCCGCCTTCAGCTTTTTTTGACCGATTCGAGAAGAGTGGCAAGCAGCGGCCGGTTTTTCACGGAGCCGTCCCCTTCGCCGTGTGCGCAAACCATGAAGACCTTGCCATCAACGGTGAAAAGATAGACTTCGGCATTGGCCGGGTCGCCGTCGTCCGCTTCCTCACCCGTTCCGGTGAGCTGTTTGCCGGGGGCACCTGCGACCGTGATCGGCTTGGTTTCAGTGACCTTGAATTTGGTCACCTGGCCTTTGATCAGATCCGCCACATTCTTGATTGCGTCATCCACCGTGGCTTCGCTGAGAGCCCAGACCTGGATGTGGACGCCGGACATGGGCACATCAATGGTGACCGAGCCATCCTTGGAAGCATAGTTTTTCCAGCCTTCGGAAAGTTGCAGGGTGATGCCAGACTTCTTATCAACGGAGGGCACGTTCAAGGGAGTGCCTGCTTCGGCAGCAATGGCGGAGCAGAAGACTCCGGCGAGAACGGAAGCAACGAAGGATTTGCGCATGGTTTTCAGGATTTGAGGTTTCGTCGCCGGAGCATTCCGGCAGCGGAGAAATTGCCACCGTTGATCAAACCCACAAGCTCCTTTTTGCGTGCGGAAACTGATGCCGTTATTCACTCCACCGTCACACTTTTCGCCAGATTTCTCGGCTGGTCGATCTCGCAGCCGCGGAGGCGGGCCACATGATAGGAGAAAAGCTGGAGCGCGACGACGGCAGGAATGGTGGCGACGAGCTGGTGACAGCGCGGGATGGTGATGAAGTCATCCATGCACTCGGCGGTCTCGTGATCGCCTTCCGTAACAATGCCGAGGATGCGTGCGCCACGGGCACGACATTCCTCGACGTTCCCGAGAGTCTTGTCCTTGCCGGGAATGTCGACGGCGAGCGCGATGATCGGCGTGCCTTGTTCCAACAGAGCGATCGGGCCATGCTTGAGTTCGGCGGCGTGGTAGCCTTCCGCGTGGATGTAGGAAATTTCCTTCAGCTTGAGCGCGCCTTCGAGAGCGACGGGATACATGGGTCCGCGGCCGATGAAGAATGCGTGTTCGTTCTGCGTGTAGTCGGCGGCGATCTTGGCGATGCGGTCGTTTTGCAGGATGACCTTGCTGACGAGGTCGGGGAGCGAGCGGATGTCCTTGGCGAGTTGGATGCCGTCCTCGCGTGAGAAACGGCGGCCGCGGCCGAGCTTCAGGGCCATCATGAGCAGCACAGCGACCTGGCAGGTGAAGGCCTTGGTAGAGGCTACGGAAATTTCAGGGCCGGCGTGCAGATAGACTCCCCTGCCCGTCTCGCGGGCGATGGTGGAGCCGACGACGTTGCAAAGGCTCATCACGAACGCGCCCTTCTGGTTCGCCTCGCGCACGGCGGCAAGGGTGTCCGCCGTTTCACCGGATTGGGAAATGGCGACCACGAGATCGCGGCTGCCGATGATCGGATTCCGATAGCGGAACTCGGCGGCTTGTTGGACTTCCGCATGGATGTCGGCGAGATCCTCGAAAGCGTATTCGCCGACGAGTCCGGCATGCAGCGAGGTGCCGCAGCCGATCATGACGACGCGGGTGAGCTCCGCGAGTTCGCGCGGCGAGGTGCCCATGCCGGCGAGCACGGACGAGCCGGTTTCGAAATCGAGGCGGCCGCGGATGGCGTTGCCGAGGGCTTCGGGCTGCTCGTGGATTTCCTTGAGCATGAAATGTTCGTAGCCGCCCTTTTCGGTGGCGGCGGCGTCCATGCCGAGCTCGGCAATCTCGCGGGTGACGGGAATGTTGTTCAGGTCGCGGATGTCCACCGAGTCAGCGGTGACGATGGCGATGTCGTTGTCGTCCAGATAGACGACGCGCTGGGTGTGCGCGAGGATGGCACAGGCGTCCGAAGCGATGATGCTCTCGCCATCGCCCACGCCGATGACGATCGGGCTGCCACGGCGGGCGGTGATGATCTTGTCAGGCTCCTGGCTTGATAGAACGGCGATGCCGAACGCGCCCTCCACCTGATGGAGTGCGTCGCAGACGGCTTGAAAAAGATCGCCCTTGTCGCAGTCTCCGATGAGATGAGCGAGCACTTCGGTGTCGGTTTCCGAATAGAAATGATGGCCTTTCCCTTCGAGCCGCGCACGCAGTGAACGGTAGTTTTCGATGATGCCGTTGTGAACGAGCGCGATGTCCCCGGACTGGTCGAGGTGCGGGTGGGCGTTGACTTCGGTTGGCGGGCCGTGGGTGGCCCAGCGGGTGTGGGCGATGCCGGTGGTGACCCGTTCGAATATCTCGGGTGCCCAATCGGCGCGCGCCCTCTCGCTGAGCGCGGCGACCTTGCCCGCGGATTTCGCAACGAGGATGCGGTCGTCATCGAGCACGGCGAGACCCGCCGAGTCGTAGCCGCGGTATTCGAGGCGGCGCAGGCCGTTGATGAGCACTTTGGGTGCGTTTGCTTTTCCAATGTATCCGACGATTCCGCACATATTAGAGTGTTGAGAGTGGTGGTTGAGAGTTGAAAGTTAGAAAAGAAGATCCTTTTGGACGATTTCTCCAGGGCGCGTGGTCGTGTTCGGCCAGAGTTTGCGGCCAGGGTAGATGGAGGTGTTGATGCCGGTGTGGACGCCGTCGCCGATGATGGTTCCAAATTTACGGCGGCCGGTATCGATGAGCTCGTCACCGATCATCGAATGATGGTTCTTTCCATCGTGGCGGAGGTTCGAGGTGGTGGTGCCCGCGCCGAGGTTGACCTTTTCGCCGAGCACGGAGTCTCCGATGTAGGAGAGGTGGCCGACGTTGGTTTTCGAGAGAATGAGGCAGTTCTTGATCTCCACCGACTGACCGATGTGGCAGTTGTCGCCGATGCTGGTATTGCCGCGGATGTAGCAGTTCGGGCCGATCTTGCAGTTTTCGCCGATGATTGCGTTGCCTTCGATGAAAACCCCGGGAAGGATCCGCGTTCCTTCACCGATCAGGACGATGCCTTCGATGACGGCCATGGGATGAACCTCACCAAGCCACAACGACTCGGGCAGCGCGGCGACGACTTGTTCATTTGCTTTCAGAAGATCCCACGGATGCAGGATGACGAACGAAACGATGGCGACGGTCGATTTTGATAGATCGGGAGATTCATCCAGCCAGGCGAGTGCCGTGCCTTCCGCATCGACGAGCGTGCGGACATCGGGATTGGAAAAAAGTTCGCAATCCTTCGCATCGAGCCACGCCTGCGGGTGGATTGATCCATTTTCAAGCGCGTCCTTCCGCAGCAGTTCGTGATGAACATGCAGCGGCATGCCTCCGATGGGAAAATCCTCGATCTTGCGAGTGAGGGAGAGCGAGCAGGGATAGATCGGTGCGTCGGACATGGTTCAGCCGATTTCCTCGTGGATGGCGGTGGAGAATTTGGAAACCCAGCTCGTCACCTGTTCGCTTTCGCGGTGTTCCACCAGCACGCGGATCTTGTTCTCGGTGCCGGAGTAACGGATGAGATGGCGGCCTTTTTCGCCGAACTCGGCGGTGGCCTCCTTCATGAGCTTCTGGAGCTTCGGCAACGTGTCGAGCGGCGGTTTCGACGGCACCGGCATGTTGGAAAGTTGTGTGGGATACTCATGCATTACGGCGGCGAGTTCTGCCAGAGTGGCTTTTTTCTCATGCATCATCCGCAGGACCTGGAGGGCGCTGAGAATGCCGTCTCCGGTGGTGACGTGGTCGCTGAAAATGAGATGCCCGGAGTTTTCCCCACCGAAGTTATAACCGTTCTTCCGCATGCATTCGATGACGTTGCGGTCGCCGACAGCGGTGCACTCGACCTTGATGCCGTGCTCCTTCATCGCTTCTATCAGGCCAAGGTTGCTCATGATGGTGGCGACGAGCGTGTCGTGCCGGAGCTTCCCCTGCTCCTTCAGGCCAATGGCACACAGTGCGAGAACCCGGTCGCCGCTGACCACGTTTCCATCAGCATCGGTGAAGATGACGCGGTCAGCATCACCGTCGAAGGAAATGCCGATGTCCGCTTTGTGCTGGCGGACGAGAGCGGCGGCATTTTCCGGATGGAGCGCGCCGCAGCCGGCGTTGATATTGAGGCCATCGGGAGCGGTCGCCAGGGTGATGACTTCCGCGCCGAGTTCACTGAAAATCACGGGAGCGATGGAATAGGCTGCGCCGTTTCCGCAATCGAGCACGACCTTCATGCCGTGGAGCGAGATGTTGTCAGCCGTTTGTTTCGCGAACTCGATGTAGCGGCCGCGCGCGTCGTCGATGCGGTAGGCTTTGCCGATGAACTTCGGGTGCAATGGCGCGGCTTCCGGTTCGTCGCCGAGGATGTGGCGCTCGATCAGCGATTCGAGATCGTCTGAAAGCTTGTAGCCGTCGGTCCCGAAAATTTTGATGCCATTATCCTCATAAGGATTGTGCGAAGCGGTGATCATGATCCCGGCGGCGGCTCCCATCGATTTGATCAAATGCGCTACGGCCGGCGTCGGCAACGGGCCGACGAGATAAACGTCCATGCCCATCGAGACCAGCCCGCTGGTGAGCGCCGTTTCCAGCATGTAGCCGGAAATGCGAGTGTCTTTTCCGACGATCACGCGGTTCCGCTTCGGCTCGGCGGTGTGCAGGACATTGGCCACGGCCTTACCCATGCGCAGGGCGATTTCAGCGGTGATCGGATACTCATTTACCCGGCCACGAATGC
>JBDSNC010000297.1:0-7002 GCA_039915545.1 Luteolibacter sp. | reverse complement strand
AGATCGGCACGGCCACCGCCGGTCCGATCCAGAATGTGCGTATCCTCAACAACCAAGTCACACGTGCGCACCTCGGCGGCCTCTGCATCGAATCCGTGGATGGCTCGGCTGTCTCTGATATCACCGTCAAAGGCGTCACACTAGAAGATTGCATGCACCCGATTTTCATCCGCTTGGGCGCGCGCCTGGCCTTTGCTAATAGCGGAATCGACAAGCCCGGCTCCATCACCGGTGTGACCATCGAGAATGTCATCGTCACGCCCACCAAGCGCGGAAAAACGGCTCCAACATGGGGCCGCGGTTGGGACGAGCCCTCCTGCACCATCACCGGCATCACCCGGAAAGACCTCGGTGAAATTAGCTTCAAAAACCTCCGCATCGTCATGCCCGGCGGCATCGCCACCGCCGTGCCCGACCCGAAGGAGAACGACAAGGATTACCCACAGTCATCGCTCTTCGGACGCATCCCGGCATCAGTTTTCTTCATCCGCCACGCCGAGCGGGTGCGTTTTGAAAACATCGAGGTCGGCACCGCCAATCCCGACTCACGCCCCTGGCTGCGCTCCGTGAATGCCAAGTTCGAGGAGAAAGACATCAAACAGCTCGGCGTCGTGGCCGCGGTGAAATGAGATTGCTGTTAGTAAAGCTCCAAAACAATTTTTTAATATGAAACACACCCTCCCCGCCGCCATCCTCCTCCTGCTCCCGGTAGCTCCGGTCGCACTCGCTGCACCAGACGCGTTACCGGTCAATGTCGTCCGCGACATCGTTTCCAAATATGAAACGACCTTCACGGCACCTCCCGTTCCGCGGGCGATGCCCGATGGGCGTTCGTTCGCCACGGCCGCGCCCCTGATGGGCAATGGCGACCTCGGCGTCTGCATCACCGGGAAACCGGAGGCGCAGGTTTTTTGGGTCACCAAAAACGACTTCTGGTCATTGAAGAACGGCAGCGCCGGCCCGCAAGGTTTTGGCACGCTCAAGGTGAACATTCCGGACCTCGCGGGCGCAAGCTATGCGGCCAAACAGTCGCTGGCCGAGGCCAAGACAACCACCACCCTCACCGGCACGGAATCCACTGTCACGGAAACGAGTTTCGTCGCGGCCACCGCCAATGTCCTGGTGGTCACCCTCGAATGCAAAGGCAAGCCCGTCGCCGTGACTTGCTCCTTCGCCCCGCACGGCGGCACCGACAATCAAGCCGGCGAAAAGGACGGCGTCCAGTGGACCACCCGCGCCTACACGAAGGGTATGGATATTCCGACCAGCGCCGCCGTCGCTTGGAAAACCGCCGGCGCTAACACGCCCGGGTTCACGCTGACGCCGGGCAAGCCCGTCACGCTCCTGCTTTCCATGGCCTCTAACTTCGATGCCAAGGACCCGCAGGAAAAGGCCATCGCCATTCTGAAATCCGCCGATCCGTCCGCGCTCGAAACAGCACACAAGGCATGGTGGAGTGCGTTTTACAGCAAGTCGTTCGTCGAGATCCCAGACGCCGACATCATGCGCCGTTATTACATCTCACAGTATGTCTTGGCCAGCGCCTCGCGTAATCCGAAGTTCCCGCCGGCCATCATCGGTCCGTGGGCGACAGCGGGCGGCGGTTGGTGCGGTTATTGGATGAACTACAACCACGCGGCACCCTTCTACGGTCTCTATTCGAGCAACCACCTCGAGCAAGCCGATCCGCAGGACACGCCCATCCTCGAATTCCTGCCCACCGGACGAAAGTATGCCCACGACATTCTCGGCATCCGAGGCGTCCTTTACCCCGTCGGCATCGGACCACTGGGGCTCGATGGCTGCGGCATGGTGGCTGACACGAAGACCGACGCTCGCTACGAAAAAGGCGTCACCACCTGGGGCCAACGCTCCAACGCTGCCTACAACCTCATCAACATGAGCCGTCGCTGGTATACTACCTACGACAAAGATTACGCCCGGAAGATTTATCCCTTCGCCAAGGAAGTCGCCAATTTCTGGGAAGACTACCTGAAGGTCGAAGACTACGGCAAAGGCGGCAAACTCTACGCCGACGTCGGTGATTCCGTCCAGGAAGGCACCGGCAAAAACCGGAATCCCATCAACTCGCTCGGTGCCGTCCGCAACACTTTCCAACTGGTGCTCGATATGAGCCGGGAGTATAACCAAGACGCCGATCGCCGCGCGAAATGGCAGGACATCCTCGATCACCTTGCTCCGTTCCCGACGAAGGATGCGGGCAAGGGGAAAACCATCTTCGTCCTCGCGGAAGACATGCCGCGTTTCTGGCAGAACAACACCGTCCACATCCAGCACATCTATCCGGCCGCTGCCATCGGCCTGGATTCGCCGCCGGCGCTCCTCACCATCGCCCGCGACACGCTCGCCGCCTCCGGACGCTGGCACGACATGAACGGATCGAACAGTTTCTTCCCCGCCGCCGCACGCGTCGGCTGGTCGCCTGAATCCATCCTCGGTGAGCTGCATAAGTATTCGTCCATCGGCATGGCCCCCAACGGATTTTCCCAAGGCAATATCCACGGCATCGAGAACTGCTCCACCGTTCCTAACACTATCGACGAAATGCTGATGCAGTCGCACGAAGGTCTGCTGCGCTTCTTCCCCGTCTGGCCGAAAAGCCAAGACGCGCGTTTCGGAACCTTGCGCGCTGACGGGGCCTTCCTCGTCTCGGCACAACTCAAGGGCGGCGAAATCTCCGGTGTCACCATCGCCAGCGAAAAGGGCAGGGGATGCACCATCTTAAACCCATGGCCAGGCAAAAATGTCCTCGTAACACGCAACGGCAAAGTCGCCCAAACGACTAGTGGCGAACGCTTCACCCTCAAGACCACCCCCGGCGAAAAATTGGAATTAGAAGCGCAATGAAATCCCGTATCCTCTCCACCCTCGTCCTCCTTGCCGCCGCAGCACCCGCCTTCGCCGCCGAGCTCCATGTTTCTTCTGCCAACGGTGACGACTCGGCGAATGGCTCGACCTTGAAGCCATACAAAACCATCTGCGCCGCCGCCCAAAAGGCGCAGCCCGGCGATACCATCACAGTCAGCGCCGGCACCTACCGCGAAACCATCGACCCACCACGCGGCGGCACCGATGACGCGCACCGCATCACCTACACCGCCGCCAAGGGCGAAAAAGTCGTCATCACCGGCTCCGACTCCGGCTCGACCTGCGGCGCCTGGCTCTGCCAGCACATCTGGACGCACTACGACTACACCCGCGACGAGGCCTTCCTGCGGGAAAACTACCCCGTGCTGCGCGAGGCCTGCCGGTTTTTTCTCGCCACACTCGTGACCGATCCGGAATCTGGAAAACTCGTCACCTCGCCCTCGAATTCCCCGGAAAACAGTTATCGGTTTACCGGTCCCGATGGCAAAAAGGGGGAGACCTCGCTCACCTACGGCGCGACTTACGACATGCAGATCATCCGCGAACTTTTCCAGGACACCGCCGCCGCCGCGAGTGTCCTGAAAATGGATTCGCCCCTCGTCGCCGAACTCGACGCCGCACGGGAAAAACTCGCCCCCACGCGGGTCAACGCCGAGGGCAGGATCATGGAATGGATCAAGGATTTTGAAGAGACCGATCCGCACCATCGCCACACCTCGCCCCTCTGGGGTCTGCATCCGGGAACCCAGACCACCCCGGAGACCCCGGAACTCTTCAAAGGGGCCCGCCTGCTGCTAGAGCGGCGCGGCGACGCTTCCACCGGCTGGTCCATGGCCTGGAAGGCGAATTTCTGGGCCCGCCTGCAGGATGGCGACCACAGCCGGAAACTGCTCACCATGCTCATCGGCCGCGGTGCTCCTAACCTGTTCTGCATGCACCCGCCCTGCTCTCCGCCTGGTCATCCGGTTCCGTCAAAGGACTCCGCGCGCCGGGCAGGATCACCGTGGACATCACCTGGGAAAAAGGTGCCCTAACCGCCGCCACCCTTTCCGGCACGGTGGGTGCGCCGCTCACGGTCGTTTACGGTAAGAAGCGTGTTGCCACGAAGATCCCTGAAAACGGCACACTCCGCCTCGAAGCGTCTTCGTTCAATTGACGGGAGTGGTTTCCCTTAGTTCCCCTTTCACAAGTTGCATCCATGAAAACGCACTTCCTCGCCGCTCTCTTCGCCATGGCCTCCTGTGCTGTTAGCGCGTTTGCCGTTGACGAACCCGCCATCGCGGATCCCAACGCCGCCCGCGACGCAGCCGGACTGGTCACGCTCTCGTGCGCCACGCCCGCCACCACGCTTCGCTATTCGATCGACGGCACCGAGCCGACGTCCGACAGCATGACCTACAGCCAGCCCTTCCTCCAGACGGAGGCCTGCACGCCCTAAGTTTGCGCCTACTCTCCTGGCAACAAGGCGCAAAGCAAAGTCGTCGCCGTGAAGCTCGAAAAGATGACGCTGGTGGGAAAAACCACTGCGGCCAAGATGCCCGACCTGCACACCTACGCCCTGCCCGCAAGCGCCAACAGCATCGAATACTTCCAACTCCACGACGGCTTGGCCAACTGCAAGGCGCAGTTCGAACGCAAGAAGCAGGGCCGCATCGCCTTCGTCGGCGGCTCGATCACTTTCAACCCCGGCTGGCGCGACGAACTGATGACGTATTTCAAGGCGCGTTTCCCGGGAAACCAGGTTGACTTCATCGCCACCGGTATTCCGTCGGTCGGCTCGGTCGGCCACGCCTTCCGCCTGGACGATGATGTGCTGTCCAAGGGCCCGGTGGACCTGGTCTTTGTCGAGGCTGCGGTGAACGACCACAACTATGACGGACGCAAGGACGCTGCCGATCTGGCCCGGCGCGGCATGGAAGGCGTGGTCCGCCAATTGCGTGTCAAAAGCCCGATGACCGATGTGGTGGAGATGTGGCCGAGCATGAAAAGGTGGCGGAATACTATGGCGCGGTTTCGCTCAACCTGTCCAAGGAAGTGGCCGACCGCATCAAGGACAAGGAATTCACCTGGGCGTCCGATTTTCGGGACCTCCACCCGTCTCCCTTCGGCCAGCGCATCTATGCCAACAGTATGACGCACATGTTAGATGCGGCCTTTTCCACCAAGGCGGCACCGAAGGCCCATGCCGTTCCCGAAAAACCGCTGGATGCGCAAAGTTTTTCCCACGGTCGCCATGGCAGGCTGGGGGACGCCGTGTTGACCAAGGGCTTTGTGCCGAACCCTAACTGGACGGCAGGCAACAAGCAAGGCGAGCGCCCAGGCTACACCGCCTGCCCGGCCTTGGTCGCCGATTCACCCGGCGCGGAAATGCAATACACCTTCGATGGTGCCGGCTTCGGCTTGTTCCTGTCCGCCGGCCGCAACACCGGCATGATTGAATACAGCACCGATGGCGCCCCCTTCAAAACCTTCGACACCTGGAATCCGTGGAGCGGCGCGCTCAACCTGCCTTGGCCGGTGATGCTGGAAAACGAACTGCCCCCGGGCAAACACACGATCACCCTCCGCACCACGGATCAGGCCAAGGGCCGCAGCGGACTGCACATCATCCATGTGCTGCTCAATTAAAAATTTATCTTCAACCTGGATGGGAAAATCAGAAACCACAAAGGTCACGGAAGAACAGGAAAATCAAAGAGTTGGAAATGTGGGAGCGCGGTAAGGAGCAACGACACTCCTGTCGTTTCTTCGGGCGCGAGGAAGCCATGGCGAGAGTGTCGTGGCTCCTTCGGTTCCACAAATGGAACGTTCCAGCGGTGCCTTGAAATCACTTGGGAGCTCCAGACGAATTTTTTTGTAATTACCGTGAGGGTTTTCACCGGCCGATTACGCCATATCCATTTGATGGGGGACTCTCGAAGCCCTGAAGCCGTCTGCTGGTGTAAACCCACCTCCAAAGAAACCACCTATGAAAAACCTGAAATCCTTAGTGCTACCGCTGGCGGTGGCAATGGTCGTCGTTTCCATCGTCTGGTTCCTGCGGTTCAAGCAGTCCCCCGACCAAGCCGGTCACCCGCAATCCCGCGAGGCCGTCGCAGCCACCTCGGATCCGCAACCGGCACCCGCAGCGGAAATCAGTCCATCAGAAGATGGTGTCAAGGCTGGTGAAAACCCGCAGGCCGCCGATCCGACAGGGGTCAATCCCGCCGCGGTGGCGCAGGAGGTGATCCCGCAACCGGACATGGCGAAGATCACGGCGTTCGATGATTGGTCGGCGCGCTGGGCGGCGGCGGATGAAGCCGGGCGCGCGGCGATGCGTGAGGAAGGCGGGCGGTTGGCACAGGAACGCCGTGCGGAGTTCAAGGCGCTGATTGTGACAGATCCGCGCCAGGCGCTCGAGGAAGCGGTGCCGCGGGTGATCCGCCAGGACTTGCCGGAGGAAATCGTGGCCCAGTTGGAAAAAACCGTGGCTACCACGGGCGAATACACCAAATTCCTCGGCCTGGCCGCGCCCGGCGCGCCGGTGCCGGAGCGCAAGCTTGAGTTCAATACGTTCGAGACGAAGAGCGGGGAGAAATTCAAAGCGCATGTCTTCGGAAAAATGGCGGAGGTCATGTGGAAGAAACAGATGCCACTGCAGGGCGTGGCAGTAGACAACGAGGTGGCAGTGGCGGAAAATCCGGTGCGGAAGCTGGAAGCGGGCGAGCGCATCCCCGAGGGCACCATCGTTGAGCAAACGTGCCCGGTGTCGGGGATTACGACCGAGGCTCCCGCGACCGGCGAAGCGGTGAGTGAGGACACGCCCACCGTTGAGATCGGCGAGCGCGTGATCACGCTCTGCAACGGTTTCCGAGAGCTTCTTCGATCGCCTTGGTCGCGGCCTCGCAGCCGTTGCCCTTGAAGCCGTGGGCCTCCACCGTGATTTCACCCGCGGGTGAAACTTTGACGTGGATCTCTCGGCTCACAGCGAACCTCCTTCCAGCGTGAGCAGGATGGAGCCATCGGCTTCCTGCCTGCGGGTGGTGCGGAGTCCACGGGCAGTTGCCTCGCGCATGGTTTTGAAGACGCCGTAGGATTGCAGCAGGCGGCCGTAGCCGATGCCGACTTCCTTGG
>JBDSNC010000255.1:0-9911 GCA_039915545.1 Luteolibacter sp. | reverse complement strand
TTATGGCCGTTTTTGGGACCAGTTGGCCGGAATCGGGACCATCAATTGCTTTCGTTCTCCTGAATTTCAGGTAATTTGATTTCGTTCGCAGGCGCTACGGCCTCTGGGAATTCAGCCTTCAAAAGCTCAGCCAAATTTGAGTCGAATTGAGATCCGGGGGGAAATCAACCGACCAAGGCGAAAGTGGAAGGCCTGAAAAAAGCGCGCGTTGCGAGATCCGGGGGGATATCCAACGTGCGCTTTTCTTTTCTCCCCTGTCTTCACAGGCGCGGCTAAGCCGGACTTGCGACAAGGGACCATGAAACCAGCGCAGGGCTCAATCTTGCCTGCGAAGTGCTATGGAATCAAATTTTCCGTTCAACGACGCCGGCGGCGCAGCATCATCAGAGCCGAGAGCGCGGCCAGACCGGCAGTGCCGGGTTCCGGTACCACGTTCCAAGTGACGACGTCCTGGCGGTTCGGGTTGGAAAGATAGGTGATCGCGACCGGGGTGTAGGTGTTGATGTTCGCCAGATACTGGTTGGCAAGCGTCGCGGTGGACTGGCTGATCGGCGTGGAGATCCTCACATTGCTATCGAGAAGCGACGGGCTGGAGAGGGTTTCATTGGTGGTTTCCCAGATCGCCCATTGCACGGCGGCGGCATCGGCTGCCGAACGTGAGGATGCGAGATAACCACCCACGAGGCGGGAGATTTTGTCGTAGTTTCCGAGCGAGGCCGGATCCTGGACTTGATAGACGAGCGTCTCGCCGTAGCTGATGCTCTGGTTCGGCTCGATGCAAAAGGCATCGAAATCCGTGAAGTGCGACACGCCGGAAGGATATTCTTCGATGAAGCTTCCGTTGTCGATGGTTCCGGTAACAGCTAGGCTTGGGCTGATATCGACAAGAGTTGCCGAGATATTCTGGCCTTGGGCCTTCACTGCTGCAAAGGCAGCAGCGATAGCTACCGCACAAATCAGTAGTTTCGTAGTTTTCATGGGGGGAGGCCCGAAAACTAGGCGGCATGAACCATGAGATCAAGGAATCCGAAAGATCGATGGAATGCCGCTCCGAGGAAGAACCTTAAATTATTGAATTCAAACGAGTTAAACAACTTTCAACATTACTATCCCCGTAATTGCAACCTATCTGAATTATAAGGCCGACCGAAACAATCTGCCAAATGCCCTAATTCCCGCTGCAAAGTGACTGCAATTTCCCCACCAAACGGGCGTCACCCGGTGACTTCACTGATCACCTCGCCATCCGCCAGCTTGGTGGTGAGCAGCGTGCCTTTTTTCAGGTCCTTCGTGGATCTGACGATTTTTCCATCCGCTCCGAGTGTGATCGAAAAACCCCGTTGGAATGCCGACTCCGGCCCCAGCGCCCGCAGCAGTTCCCGCAACCTCGCGAGGCGTTCGGAACGCCGGTCCAGAGTTTCCACCGTCACCCGGCCGATCCGGCGGCGCATGTCCGTCAGATATTCCATCCGCCGCTCCAGAATCTTCACCGGCTGTTGCGAGCGATGCCGCGTCCGGGCCTCGCTGACCCGTAACACGGCCGAATCCAGCGACGCCTTGACCGCCTGGGAAAGCTGGCTGCGGGCGGATTCCAGACGCATCGTCGGTTCCAACAGAAGCTTTTCCCCATCACGCCGCAGGACGCCACGTTTCAGGGCATCCACTTCCATCCGCGCCCGCATCAGGCGATCGCGGGTGAGGCGTTCCAGACGCCGGCGCGTTTGGGAAAGTCTGGTTAACAGCTCGGCTCCATCCGCCACCGCCAGTTCTGCGGCGGCGCTCGGTGTGGGAGCGCGCAGGTCCGCCACGAAGTCGGCGATGGTGAAATCGATCTCATGCCCGACGGCCGAAATGATCGGAATCGGACACGCCGCGATCGCCCGAGCCACCACTTCCTCGTTGAAATTCCACAGGTCCTCTATCGAGCCGCCGCCCCGGCCGACGATCAGCACATCGCAGCGCGGGTAGCCGAATTTCTCAGGCTCTCCCATCTTCGCGATGGCCTGGGCGATTTCCAGCTCCGCCCCCCTGCCCTGCACCCGCACCGGGAAAAGCACCGGCTGCACCCACGGTGCCCGTCGGCCGAGCACATTGAGAATATCCTGCAGCGCCGCACCCGTTCCGGATGTAATAATGCCGATGGCTTTCGGGAAATTCGGGATCGCCTGCTTGCGCTCCGCATCGAACAAACCCTCCGCCGCCAGTTTGCGTTTCAGTGCCTCGAACTTCGCCTGAAGATCCCCCGCCCCGGCCCGCTCGGCCTTCTGGACGATGATCTGGAGCTGACCCCGCGCCTCGTAAACGCTCGCTTCTGCAAAAACCCGTACTTTCGCACCGTCCTCCAGCGCGTCCGATCCCTCGCGCTTCCTCGCTCCGAACATCGCGCACGAAATCTGCGCCCCCGCATCCTTCAGCGAGAAATACCAGTGCCCGCTGCCCTGTTTTTTCAGATTCGAAACCTCGCCCTCCACCCAGACCTCGCCGATCTGGATCTCCAACAAATTCTTCATCCGCCGCAGCAACTGCGTCACGGAAAGCGCCTTTTCTTCCGGTGTCCGGGGTTTCGAAAACAAATCCACGCCGCAATCTGACGATTCAGGAAATTTTTTCGAGCGGGAATATTCGAATGAAAATCGCCGGGACGTTCATTTCGCGACCGGGTCGGCAAAGGGGTCTGCAAATGGATCCCCTTCGAATGACTTCAAAATCTCCGCATCCGAGATGAGGGCTTTCACTTCGGGATACTCCGTCTCACCTAATCCATTGTTCAACGCTGCTGCAGCCAATCGGTTGCGGGCGATCCCGTCAGGCATCGCGGCCAATTCCCGAATCATGACCTGACGGTCAAATCTGCTCCATTCCGACATCAGGGACTCGACCATCGGTTTGAGAGAATCATCGTTCGGCCACCGGTTCACCCACGCGGCGATTTCAGAGTTGACCCTGTCGCGATCGTCCTCATTGAATAAATCCCCGATTCCATCTCGCGCTCCTTGCGCCAAACCCTGCTCCGCCAATTGATCAATCCACTGGCGACGCTCCTCGCGGACTTCGGGTAACGCCATCGTTTCCCGGGTCGAGCTGTTGAACATCGCCGAGATGACCCGGTTGCGATCCTCATCCGATAGAGGAAAAATCAAAGGCAACACATCAAATCCCGGCTTCTCCTCCGCAAGCGCGTTACCAAGGCTTTTCGCCAGCTCGCTTTTCGTGGATTCGTCATCGATCTTCCCCCAAATCGCTAAAAAATCGTCCAGACGGCCCTCTTCGAGCGTCATGTCGGCTAATCCGCGCAGATTGGCCGTGTTTGGCGTGGCGGTCACGATTTCTCTTTTCCCCATCTTCTGATAGGCGTGATCCCGGAGTTTAATAAGCGCTACGCCCTTTTGCGAAGAGGGAAGCGCATCGATCAAACGGGCGACTTCTGAAGGATCGCCGTATTCCAGTGAGGAAAGAGCCATCTGACAGCCATTGCGGATCGCGAAATCCAGCAGCAGATCCGGACGCTCGCGCTCAAGATCTCCGAGGAGATATAAATTGACGCCACCCGGCCAAACCTGCGTTCGATCCAAAAACGCCAACAATCCCTGAGGGTCGCGATCGCCCCATTCCTTGAACAAAAGATCTCTCAAACGCCACCTCTCGTCGCGCGACATCGATCTGGAAGCGAGCTCGCGATGGGCAGCCAGGAAACTTTCGCCGGACGTTAATCCACGGTGTCCCCCACGCGTGATCCGGGAGCTGGAAATTCTTGAAATTTCCGGCTGCCCCACTGACTTCCGAGAAATCTCCCGCTTCGCCAGCAGCTGGGTGCTGCAAAGACCGATCGCGAGGAACAGACCGTGAGTGGCGGCAATTCGGACGGTGGCGCGGGAAATCATGGCGCGTCCTTTCCTTTTTCCAATGTTTGGCGCAACCGGTCGGTTTCCGGGAGGGAATCGCGCCACGCCTTCGCAGCCGCAGGCGAAATTTCCACCCAGCTTCCGAACGCGATGGCCGCATTGGTACAAACCGATGCTGGCATATCCCCATCGGGCATCCCGGATGCAATCGCCCGATAGAGATTCAATCGCCGCGACATTCTCGGGTCATTAAGGCGGGCAAGCGCGCTATCCAACAACGCGCTCCCCTTTTCCCGATCCGACAATTTTGCGCCCCAGGAAGCTACTTCCTCAGGATCGGCACTTGAGGAAACTTCTCCCCACGCAGCTCGTTCCAATTCCTTCGGGAAAGCCTCCGATCCCGGGATGCGGCGGGTCAACTCGCTCAACATTTCCTCACGGGAAATTCTCTTTTCCCCGAAGAGTGTCTCAAGGTCGGTGCCTTCACCCATCTTGGCGAAAATCATCTCCGGAAGCGAGTGCTTCACTGCTTCCTCGCGGTTGTCACCAGCTTTGATCCGTTTGCCGATCCGTTGATCGAGTGATTGATCCGACAATGCGATTTTTCGTGTCTCAACGACCGGCTCTACCTGCTGTTCTACGTCCGCATGTTCCGACGGCATGGATCGCCGCACCCGATCAAACCATTCGCGGGTCGCATAGCTGGGCGGCATTCCTCCTCCACAACCGATAAAGCCAGAACTGCCCAACTCGGGAATAGGCGCCCAACTTGCGAGCAAGGATTTCCGCAGTTCCGGAGGAGCTTTTTGCTCCAGGATGCGACCCGTCGTCTCAGGATCTTCCAATGGCCAACTCCCGGAAAACGAAATAGCGAACCATGATCTCAGTTCCGCGTCCGGAATGGAGTTGTGGTTCTTCACGAAACTTTCAAGCCCTTCGTCCCACGCCAAGTTCCGCCCCCACTGGGACGCCAGATTTTTCCGCAGCCGATAGCCGACTTCCTCGTCCAGGATTTCCCGCTTCAACCATTCCCTGCCGAATTTCCTTTCGAGCAGCCGCACCAGGTCGTCCCGCTCCTGGAGCTTCCAATTCCGTCCGAGTTCCGCAAGCGCCGCATCCTGATCCTTGTCCAGCCACGCTTGGAAGATCTGCAGCACGTGGCTCTCCTCCCAAGGATCCGCCATGTTCCTGCGGATGGCTTGCGCAGGATCGGGTTCGTGAGCATAGCCCGGGGCAGCGGCGATGATCTGATCCACTTCGTCTGAGTATTCCTTGCGTTCTGCGTCAGCTTTGATCCGGCTCTGGCGAAGCAGTTCCGCCATGGTGAGCGGCTTTTTCAGTTCTTGCTCTTCGGTCGCGGCTTTCTCGCGCACCGATTTCAGGGAATCATCGAGCCACGCCGTTGCCATGACTGTATTGGCAGCGGAACTGGCCGGGACGCCTGAAGGGGTATCGAGAGCATGTTCGACCGGTTTGAAATCACCGATCCACGCCATCCCAATTGAGCAGCCGATCAGCAAGGCGAGCCCGTGGCTCACCAGTTTCATGGGCAGACGCAGGGGTTGGTTCATTCGAGTGCGGATGTGGGAAACGATTTCTGCGACCGGACTACGGCTTCGCCGCGAGTTCCTTTTCCGCCGCTTCGGCGGCTTCGCCCAGTGCTTGGTCTCTGCGATCAATCGTATCCACGCCGAAAGCTGGCAGGCGGAGTCATTTTATCGAGCGGAAATCCTCTGTCGCAGCGGCCGGTGATTGTCACCGGAATTGCGAAGGTGCCCCCGGACCCACGTTGGACCCATCTTGCACCTACTTTGGGTCGAACTCGCACGCACTTTGGGTCGAACTCGCACGCACTTTGGGCCGAACTCGCACGCACTTTGGGCCGGCCTCGCACCTCCTTTGGGTCAAATCCCACGCACTCCGGACTCATCTCGCATGAACTCCGGACCCATCTCGCAAACACTTTGGCCCCATCTCGCACATGCTTTGGATCCCACCGGTAGGCACTTGGGAGCCTCCTCGCACCTACTTCGGATCGGATCCGCACGCAGTTTGGGGCCTGCTCACACTCACTTTGGACCGGACGGGTGGACGGTGGGCCATGAGCTCAACTCACATCGGTCACACGCAGGTCGGGAGTTTCCAGCTCTTCGCCGACACGCATGCCGAGGAGTTTGCGGTAGAGGTCGCTGGAGGGGGTGAGGAGGGTGATTTCCTGGCCTTCGTGTTCGATTTCGAGGCCACCGGAGGCTGGGACGAGGAGGAAATGAACGGTTTCGCCGCGCAGTTCGGCTTCGACGAGGGCACCGGCGTCGATGGGATCGGAGGAGGAAAAATCCGGCAGGGCAAGGGTTTCGAAAATGCGGACGGTTTCGGCGAGTTCGTCGATCTGACGGGCCTGTCCGGCGGCGAGGTAGGAGGCTTCGAGGCTGCGGGTGTCGTATTTCCCCTCGGCCTTGCTGCCCGGATCGGTGGCGGCGGCGTGTGCCTCGTGGGCGGCGCGGGAGAGGAGTTCGAAACGGGAACGGAGCTCCGCACGGATCTTTTTAAGCAGGGCGTATTTCATCAACGGACGGACAAACTTGCACAATCCCGGAGGGCAGGCAAGAATCGCGCATGCGAACCGTCTATGCTTACTCGAATTGTGATTCCTGCCGGAAGGCAATCAAGTGGTTGGACGAAAACGGAATCGATTACGAACTCAAGGCAATCCGCGAAACCCCGCCGACGCCGGACGAGCTGAGGGCGGCGATCAAGCTGCTGAGCGGCGATCTCCGGCCGCTTTTCAATTCCTCCGGCGCGGACTACCGCCAGCTCGGAATCAAGGAGCGGATGTCGTCGCTGACGGACGAGGACGCCATTTCCCTGCTCTCGCAAAACGGCAATCTGGTGAAGCGCCCGTTCCTGATCGGGGAAAACCGCCTGCTCACCGGATTCAAGCCGGATGTCTGGAAACGCGCGCTGACCTGAGATGACGGAACTCCTCCATCAGATCCGGTGGCGGCCCGGGATCGGCGATCCCACGGTGATGGGCTGGGTGACAGTCGTCGTTTACGCGCTGGCGGCAGTGACCGCCGGTGTGGCGATGTGGCGGTCGGAAAAAATCGCTGACCGCCGGATGTGGGCGCTGGTCACGATCCTGATGACGCTGCTGTGCATCAACAAGCAGCTCGACCTGCAATCGCTGTTCACCGACCTCGGCCGGGTGATGGCCGGGCGCGAGGGCTGGTATGAGAAGCGGCGGGCAATTCAGAAAATTTTCGTGCTGGTCGTGATCGGCTCGTCCGGGGTGCTGACGGTATTCATGGCGTGGCGGTTCCGGAGTTTCTGGAAAAGGCATTTCCTGTTGGCGGCCGGGCTGGCGTTCCTGCTCACGTTCATTGTGGTGCGGGCGGTTTCCTTCCATCATGTGGACCTTTTCCTGAAGAGCGAGGTCTCGGGCGTTAGAATGAACTGGTTCCTGGAGCTGGGAGGGATCGCGCTGATCTGGGGAGCGGCGGTGATGGATCTGGTGAAACGGCGTGCGGGGAACTGATTTCCGCCTTTTTCAGGCCAGCGCGGCAGCGCCCGCCACTTCGACGGGAGAAACGCAGCCTATAACAATTCCCCCCGGATGCTGTGGTAAACGGTCCCTGCGCCGCGCGGCCACGGAGGTTGTTGTCACGAACGACCGCGCGGAGGTCCTATCCGTTTCGCTCCAACGCGGACTTACTCCAGCTCTAGCTGTTTTTCACCAGCTTCCTTCCACGCCATGCGTAAGTGAGGAAACACGCGGCGAAGATGAACATGAAGAGCGAGAAGAACTGCCCTTTTGTCAGGAAGCCGACCATCGCCGCGTCCGGTTCGCGGAACTGCTCGCCGAAGATCCGGAAAATCGCGTAGAGCGCGAAGAACAGACCGGTGAGAAGTCCGTGTGGAGCGTTTTTGAAACGTATGCGCACCACCCACAGGATGGTGAAAAGCAGCGCGCCTTCCAGCAGACCTTCGTAAATCTGCGAGGGATGGCGCGGTTGGAGGAATTCCGCGAGGGCGTTTCTCACCGCGGGATTTTCGCGGGAGGCGGTGATGAGCGCGTCGAGGGATTGCGCGTCCGCGAGCTTGGGATCGACCTGAGTGCAGGCCTGCCAGGCGGCGTTTTGGACCTCGGGCGGCTCCTCGCCAATGGAGAGAGGAAATTTCATCGCCCACGAAACTCCGTTCGCCACGCGGCCATAAAGTTCGCCATTCACGAAATTCGCCGCACGGCCGAACATTAATCCAAGCGGGGCGACGACGCACAGCCCATCACCGAGCCCCGTCCACGAGACCTTCTCCTTTCGCGCGTAGAACCACGTGAAAATCACCAGCCCCAAAATTCCTCCGTGACTCGCCATCCCGCCTTCCCACACGCGGAATACGACCAGAGGGTCCTTCATCAGTCCGGCCCAACCCACCTTTGGAATGTGATAGAAAAGGATGTAGCCGAGCCGCCCGCCAAGGAACACGCCGAACAATGCGGCCGCCGCGATGAAATCCGCGGTTTTCTCCGGTTTCAGCACCCACAACCCGCGCTGTGCGAGGTATCGAAGCAGCAGGAAACCGCCGATGAAGCCGGAAAGATAGGCCAAACCATACCACCGGATGTCGTGACCGTGATAAATCGGCACAGCGATGGGATTCAAATGATGCACGTAAATTGCCAACACGCGGGAAAGACACACGATCTCCGCCCGTCCGGCAAGCGGCGATGCATCGGAAAAAGTGGTCAGCGACTTCGGTCCGTTTTCCGGCGTAAAGAAGAACGGACTGAAGTTCCGCACTACTTTTGACTTTGGGAATTCCATAATCCCCACCTAAACTTCCCCCATGCCGAGCAAGAAGGAACTCCTCGACCTCCAATTCATCGACGCGCGCCACAAGCTCATCGACGTCGCCGCGTTTCTGGACCGGATCGACCGCCACCCGGGCGAGGATGATTACCGCTACGAGGCGCTGAAAAAGGCCCTGCCCATCCTGCTCTCGGACCGCCCCGACCGCGCCCGCGCCGTGCTCGAATCATTTTCCGACCACACTACGGAAGTTTCCGAAAGCGCGCCCTTCCAAGGTGCGTTCGGTGCGGCGCTTCCTGAGAGAAAGTCGATGGTTGAGAGTTGATGGTTGATAGGCAGAAAATGAATGCCTCTCTCAAGCTCTTTCTCTTTCCATCAACCATCAACTCTCAACCATCAACTTCTTCCCCATGAAATACATCGAGCCACACGGCCACATGGTCAGCCGGACGACGGATGATTACGAAAAACTCGCGCTGTCCGGCTGCGAGGCGATCTGCGAGCCGGCATTCTGGGCCGGCTTCGACCGCTCGTCGGCAGATGGGTTTTACGACTATTTCCGCCAGCTCACCGAATACGAGCCGAAGCGGGCGGCGAAATACGGCATCAAGCATTACTCGTGGCTCTGCATCAATCCGAAGGAAGCGGATGATCCGGGATTCGCCCGCGAGGTGTTGGATCTCATCCCGCAGTTCATCGACCGGCCGGGCGTGCTCGGCATCGGCGAAATCGGCCTGAACAAAAACACGCGCAACGAGCTGAAGATTTTCGAAGAGCACGTGCAGATCGCAGTGGATCGGGACCTGCCGATCCTCATCCACACGCCGCATCTGGAGGACAAGTTGAAAGGCACGCGGCTGATTCTTGATTCGCTGGCGTCGTTTTCCAAACTAGATCACTCGAAAGTCATCATCGACCACGTCGAGGAGCACACCATTTCCCACGTGCTGGACGCCGGCTACTGGGCGGGCATGACACTCTATCCGGAAAGCAAGTGCTCGCCGAACCGGGCGATCGACATGCTGGAAATCTACGGCACGGAACGGCTTTGGATGAATTCCGCCTGCGATTGGGGCCACTCGGACCCGCTGGCCGTGCCGAAGTGTGCGCTGGAAATGAAACGCAGGCAGCACACGGCGGAACAGATCGAGCAGATCATCTATCACAACCCGCGGCGCTTCCTGAGCCAGTCGCCGAAGTTCGTGTTATAAGGAGGGTCGATCTTCGGTCGACCCGTGCGGCAGGGTAAAAGTGATCCTAT
>JBDSNC010000150.1:0-25384 GCA_039915545.1 Luteolibacter sp. | reverse complement strand
CTTGATGATCGAGTTTGCTGTGGCACCGTTTCCAATGATGCCGCCGATCGTGAGCGTGCCAGCACTGGTTGTAATTGTGCGACTGGTTCCTACAGACGTGCCGAGAGTCTTTGCCCCTGTGCCGAGGTTAAGATCGTGAGTCGTACCCGATCCACCGGTAAAGGTAAAATCACCGTCAATGGTCATGGGCTGGTTGTTGCCCAAGGTAATCGCAGCTCCACTGGTATTGTCGATCGTGGTGCCACCACTGATCTTGAAAGTATTCGTTGCCGAGCCGAGAGCGGTGGTGCTGTTGAGGTTAAGCGTGCCAGCGGACAGCGTGAAGGTTTTTGCAGCCCCCCAAGTATTAACGCCGGAAAGCGTCAATGTTCCCGCTCCGGTCTTCGTGAGGTTGAACGCCCCGGAAAGAACACCCGTAAGGTTAGCGGTTGCAGTGGAATTGACCACATTGAAGTTTCCGTCGGCCCCAAGGGCTAGATTCACCCGACCCGTACTTGCTGCGGCATTGTTGCCAATGGTAACGGTCCCGGTGACGTTGGTGCCAAGGAGAAGAATATCTCCGGCGGCCCCTCCAGCGGCTACGGCCGCGGTACTACCACCTCCATTACTGAGCGTGATGAGTCGGCTGGTGGTGCCAGAAAGGATACTCAGATTGGTGAGTGTGTTGGAGTTGACCAACAAATCTCCATAGGTAACTCCTGTTCCGCTGCCGGTAATAGTAAGAACCGAAGGCAGCGTGATAATCGAGTTGTCCAACAACACCTCGTCAGAGGTGATCGGAAGCCCATCAGGACTCCAGTTTGTTGTTACCTCTATCGCAGTACCGGTGCCACCCACTCCACCGTCATAGGTCTTTGTGCCTGCCGAAGCCATCGGACTCACCGCCGCGAAAATCAGCAAGGATGGCAGGGCTGTTTTCATGAAAACGCTCTGACCGAGTCGTTGGGATTTCACTCGCAATTTCGCTGGGACTTGCCGGGATGAAGCAGGGCTGCCGGAGGGAACGGGGGTTTGTCCGAACGGATTCTGGAGATTGTTTTTCATGGATTTTCTAGGAGGGATGTTACAAGGCTTGGGCCAGACATTGACTCACTGCGCGGTGACGCGGACGAAGATTTTCGAATTGGTGGTCAGGGCGGCGGGCACGGTGACGGTGATCGCTTCCACCGGATCTCCGCTGTTGGTGCTGGTGGTGGTCGGCGTGAAAGCCGTCCATCCGCCCAGTGTGGTGGAGTATTCATAGGCATAGACCAGACCGGTGAGAGTCGGTTTGCGGCGGGTGTAGGTGAACATGCCGGTGGTCTTGTCGAGCTGGGCGGTGATCGGGTTGACCGAGGATCCGCTGTTAGGAACGAGACCGAAGGCGTATTCCTGTTGGTTGGTCAGGCCGTCGTGATCGGCATCGGCCGTGGAGGTGGTCGGCGTGAATGTTCCGGGAATGCTTGCCGCCCAGCTGTCATAGTCACTGCCCCCCCCTCCGGGAACGGTGAGCTGCAGGCTGTTTCCACCAACGATGGCGACCGTGCTACCGACCGGGATACCGGTAAGGGTTGGCGTGCCGAGAGTGCCGGTGATGCTGCTAGCGGTGGCGAGGATGTAGGTGCCTCCGGCAGGAGTGGAGGCGGCGGTGAGATCGAGGATGCTGCCTGAGGTGAGGGTCAAGGTGCCGGTGATGGCGCGGGTGACCTGGGTTCCGGGGGTGGCAGCGACCGCCAGCGCGTGATGACCGCCGGAAGCGATGCTGACATTGCCGCCGATGTTGCCATTGCCGCCGAGCGTGGCGGCGTTGGCGACACTCACTGTTCCCGAACCCAAAACACCACTGAGGACAAGAGCGCCCACATTGATATTGGTATTGCCAGTGTAGGTATTGGTTCCGGAGAGGGTCAATGTCCCCGCTCCTGACTTGGTCAAGGACAAGGTGGTGGAGCTGGGTGCGACCGCTCCTGTGACCGTGGTGTTGCCCACGCCGTTGAAGGTCAGCGTCTCGCCACCCGACGTGTTGGCGCTGGTGTAGCTTGCCAACGTCGCAGAGCCTCCGCCTGCGATCGCATTCGCGATGGTCACCGTGCCAGCAGCACCTGAGAGGGCACCCGCTACCGCGCCAAGGCTCAGACTGGTGTTGTTCGCGCCTGTGAGATTCAAGGTATAACCTGTCGCAGTGGATGCAGTGCCCACATTACCAATGGTCATCGTTTTGGCACCTGTCCCAGCCACCGTCGCCTGATCGGCATTGATCGTGGCACCTGAAGCGCTGGTGGAAACCGGGTATAATGCCCCGCCCGTCAGTTTGGTGAAACTTGTATTGGCGTCGCCTCGCAAACTGAGTTTTCCGGATGCCGAAATGCTGATTCCGGTGGTATCGCCAAAGGCATGCGCCGCAGTTGCCGCCGCGTTGCCGGTAATGGAGGTCGCTCCGGTGTAGGTGCTGGCATTGTTGGTCAAGGTGGTAAATGCCATGCCGCTGGTGTTAATTGTCAGATTGCCGCCGACGGTCCCAACGCCGCCGCTGTAATCCTGAATCAGGCTGTTGATCACGGTGCTCCCTGTGCCACCATGCAGGTAGGTGTTGCCTGTGCTCGTTGCTGTCCCCAAATTGAAATTGGAACCGTTGAAGGTCAGCACTCCGGCAGTGATGGTGTTGGTAATTCCCCTTCCGCTGGCTGCTCCAGCGGTAAAATCGCCGTTGAAGGTAATGCTGTTGGCACCAGTTACGCCGAAATTATTACTGTTTAGGACAGGATTGCTCAGGATGGTAGCGGCGCTGGCCTTGAGATTACCGACAAACAGGGTCAGCAAGCCCCCTGCAATACCGCCGTTGCTGGCGTTGTTAAGATTCAAAGTTCCGCCTTGGACAAACGTCGTGCCGGTCAAAGACGAGTTGGTTCCAGAGGTGGTGAGAGTGCCAGCTCCACCCTGCAAAAAATCCACCATGGTCTGGCCCGAGTAGGAATTGGTGCCGGTGATCTCCGCAGTGCCGATTCCATACCCGCCTGAAAATGTCCCGAAGCCGAGAGAAGTAACTTTTCCTCCCGCACCATCCGTGACAGTTCCGCTGATGAGGACGCTGCTGGTTCCGGTAGGAGCCGTCAGAAACGTCAATGTGGAACTAACCGTGCTGGTGATGTCACCGCTCACGGTTAGCGCTCCCGCATCGATTTGGATCGAGCTGCTCGCGCCTAACGTGATTTGCCGCGCCACACCGAGGTCGTAGGAGCCGCCGGTAGATTGCAGCTTGCCTCCTGCCATTGAAATAACGTTTGTTGCTGATCCATTTCCGAGGTGGTTGCTTGCACTGATTTGAAGGACACCGGCATTGATGGTCGTCGGGCCGCTGTAGGTATTGGATTGGTTGAGAACCAGCGTGCCGGCACCGGCTTTCGTCAGACTACCGGTGCCTTGGTTAAGCACCTGGTCGAAGGTGAATACGTTGGCCGCCGTATTGATATCCACTCCGACTGTCTTTCCGCTGTTGATGACCACGGCATGGCCGATGCCGCTCACGCTGGTGAGGATGGTGCCGGTGATCCGAAGGGTGCCTCCGTCAAAAACGAGGTTGGATGCCGCGGCACCCAGATTGCCGGTTGTGCCGACGCTCAGATTGCCGCCACTGATGGTGGTCGGACCTGTGTAGGTATTTGTGCCGGAAAGCACCCATGTTCCGGCACCCGATTTAACGAGGGCCGTGGATCCACCCGCGCCTTCACCAAGGATGGAGGCAAGGGTGTTGGTACCGGTATTTGATCCCGTGAGAGTCAAAGTGCGGGCGCCCGAGCCACCGAGCGCCAGCGCCCCGGTGTTGGTAAAGCTCATCGTGTTGGTGGAGGTCGTCGCCGATGAATCCAGGGTCGCCGTCAGACCAATAGCATCACCAATCGTAAAGAGCCGGTCGGTCGTCGCTACATTCGCGGCGGTGTGTTGCAGCGTGCCGCCTCCGAAGACCAAGTCCGCTGCCGATCCCACTGCGGAGCCTTTACCGATACCGCTCGCCGTATTCACCGCCGCAAGCGAGGTGGTATTCACGACTCCAGCATTGACCGTCATCGCCCCGGAGAAGGTGTTGGCTCCGTTCAAGGTCAGCGTGCCCGCACCACTCTTGAAGATGCCGCCGGTGCCGCTGATGACACCGCCGAGTGTGGCGTTACCCGATCCATCGAGAGAGAGGTCAAATCCGCCATCGGCAATTGTTCCACCGACCGTCAAAAGGCTTCCGGAGTTGTTCGTCCAAGACTGCGCAGCTCCGAGTGCGAACTTCGCACTGCCCGTGCTGACCGCGCCGCTGCCGCTGTTGAGCTGGATGCCGACGTTGGAAATGCCGTTGAGAGTTAGCGTGAGGGCTCCTGTGCCGAAGGTGACGCCCGCTGTGTTGTTTGCATCGAAAAGCAACTCGCCAATGGCCATGTTCGCATTGGTAGTGGGTGCGGTGGTGTAGGTGGCGGCATTCCAGCGAGCCACATCCGCCGAGCCGGGGACGCTGGTGTTTGGGTTCCAGTTAGCGGGCGTGCCGGACAGGTTGCCGTTGGTCGTGCCGACCCAGTCGTAGGTGTCGGCTTTCGCGGAATCCGGAGCAAGAAGCCCCGCGACGGAGAGCACGACGAATGCGAGACAGCTTACGGGGGATGAAATGAACGGATTGGGTTTTGTTTTCATATTGCGTGATCTTTTCAGGGGCATTCACAGCCCTTTTATGTTAGCTTGATTGATCCGGCGGGTTGTCCGGAGAGTTGATCTACCGGCGGGAAAATCTCAGAGTGCCAGATACATCCGAGCTTCATCGCTGCGGAAGAAAGGGTCAATATAGCCAAATGGCCAATTCCATTCCATCTCCACATTCGCGGCAGGTCTTCGAGGTGACGGAATGATCGTTCCTCCCCCTTCTTCCTCCCAGTCAAAGGAGGAAGAGCTCAACTGCATGTCGCAAGCCCGGCTCAGAGATCAGAACTCGGCGGGTCCGTTGGTGCCTTTTTGGAAGTCCGTCCAGTTCTCCGGCTCGCCGGGGATGAAATCGAGGATCTGATGCTGGGCACGCAGTTTCCCCTGCAATGCGGGCACATCGATTTGCTGCACGGGAGTGTCAGCCGCCGCAGCCATCGCGGCAGCAACTCCGGCTGCGTGGCCGCCGATCATCCAGGCGCTTTCCAACCGATACGTGCAGAAAGCGACGTGACTGAAGCTGGCAGCTCCCGGCACGAGCAGGTTCCCGCACTCGGCGGCGTTCGGGGTGAACGTGCGATAGGGAATTTGATAGGCGGATCCGGTGCGCCAGATGCGGCCTTCGTTGACGAACTCGGTGGGTGACACGGCAGCGCGCTGGACGTGGTGGCAATCGATGAAATGGGAGGCGATGCCAACGCTGTCGGATTTCCTGCGGTCCGTCTGGATGTCCTTCTGGGTCACGACGAACTCTCCTCGCATGCGGCGGGCTTCCCTCACGTAGAGTTGATAGGGAAGATTGCCGTTGTCGGTGAACTCGTCCTTGTGGAGTCCCCATGCTTTCATCTCGACCCGAACGTTCCCCGGCACGCTTTCATCTTCGGCAAGGAATTTCAACAAACCCAGCGTGTAGTCCCAGTGATCGGCGAACATTTTTTCGCGCTGGGCATACGTCGCATCCGGCCAACCGATCTGTCCGCCGAAGTGGCCGAGTGAAAAGATAGCCGCTTGTTTGTTGTTCACCTCGTATTTGCCGTTGCGGCGTTCGTAGAAATCCAGCAGATCGGTGAGTTTCACCGGTTCGTTGCGGGCGGTCCTGCCGCGCAGCCAGTTTTCCAACAGGGCAAAGCGGCTGCGGTCGTAATTGCGTGGTGCCGGGATCGGGGCTTGTAACTTCGGATCCTTGGCAAAGCAGAGACGGAAGTTGTAATTCATGGTACCGGGGTGCGCGTCGCCCTCTTTCAGATCCCTGGACCAGGCGCTGATGCCTGGCAACAGGTTTCCCTGAGTATCGACAGTGGCGGCCTGCTGGATGCGCTGGTCGAAACGGATGCCAGCAAGTTCCTCGGAATACTCCGATTTCGATTCGCGGCCAACGGAGTAACTTACACCGGAGCGCGCCATAAGGTCGCCTTCGTAGCTGGCATCGACAAAAACCTTTGCTCCCAGCTTCGAGCCGTCGCTCAATCCGATGCTCGTGATCCGCGCTCCCTCCTTCTCCACCGAATCGACGCGCAGGCCGTAACGCACGCTGACACCGGCCTCTGCGAGCATTTCAAGATAGACTTTTTCGGCAACGCCGGACTCAAAGTAGAACTCGGGTTTGCCCGATCCGTAATATTTCCCAAGGCGTTGATAGAATTCCAGGGAAATACCGCCGATGGTCCACTTCAGAAGATGTTCGGATTCCGCGGTGTTGATACCACTGGTACTGAGCCCGCCGACGTGTTTCGTGGGCTCGATCAGCACGACCTTCGCCCCCTCACGGGCGGCGGCGATGGCGGCGGCAATGCCGCACGGCACCGCGCTGTAAACCACCACGTCGGGTACCGGCTCCTGAGCCACGGCCAGACCGGAAGTCATGAACGGGGAGCAGAGTGCGATGATTGATAGAATCCTGATCGTCATGGAAAGGGACGTTTCAAACTGTGATGGCCATCCGGAAACACCGCAGGCGGAATCTCAGCGCAGGCGCGACGGCGGCGGAAACTGTTTGCCGGAAAGTGCCTCCTTGGCGGGCTGCCCCCAGACAGGCGTCGGCGTGTAATCCCAGTCGAGAAGCATGCGAGGGCTGGCCTTGGGATGGAATGACCAACCGGTCCAGTTGAGTTTGTATTTCTGAATGAGTCCGATGGCATCGGGCACCCAAGTCTCGGCATCCTCCTGCTGTTCGGCGGGCATGAAGGTCATCTTGTTCGCGTCGGCACCGACTTCGCCAAGGAGGATCGGATGGATAGCGGCGGCATCGAGCAGATATTTTTGCCAGCCCTTCTTCCATGGATAGAGGTGGCAGGCATAGATGATCCCGTTGCCGGACTCGTCCTTGAGCCCGAAGCCATTGACAATACCATCCAGTTGATAGGCATAGTCCAGACCGCCGACGAGGACCACGTTCCTGGCACCGGTGGCGCGCACGGTATTGAGCATCGCCTGCATCCCCGGGCTCTCGAAGCCGTTCTTGTTGTGGGCTTTTTCTTCGGGCGTGAGGAATGCGTCTTCATCGCCTTCCTTCTTCTTTTCCTCGATGAATCCGCCATCACGCCAGACCTCCCAGCTCGTGCCGTGGGGTTCGTTCATGAGATCGAAGATTACGGCCGGATGGTCCTTGTAACGGGTCGCGGCATCGGTCCAGAAAGTGAGGTATTCCTTGCGCGGTGCACGGTAGCAATGGAGGTCGAGAACCAGATAGGCGCCGCGGTTGGAGGCCAGGGTGACGGCCTGATCCACCAGCTTCCGGTAGGCTTCCCCACCGTCAGAGCTTCCCTTGCCGAACCAGTAGTCGTCCTTGATAGGCAGGCGGATGACATTGCCTTTCCATTCATCGATGCCCACAACGATGGACTTCTGAACCTGTTCACCACCGAGGCTCCATTCGAGGCTGGCGACGTTCATGCCCTGAAGCCAGACCTCCTTGCCTCCGTCGACGGTGACAAGACGGTTGCCTTGCACGCGGATGGCAGGCGGCCAATTGGCCTTGTTCGGTTCCTCGACGGGGACGCGGGACTTGGCGGCGACCGCCTCCCGCTCCTTTTGTTTGGCGAGGATGGTCGCGGGCTCGGTGGGCTTGAGCACGAAATCATCAAGATCCAAGGTTCCCTTCTTCACGTTGAAGAGAGACGGCATGAGGTCGAGCGTCACGCCACCTTCGGGGACGAGAAAACTAACGGACCGCTCCATCCAGCCATCCTTGGTATTGCCGCGGCTGTAGGGCGGACTCGGTTGCGGACTGAGCTTTTTGCCAGCGGCATCCTTGATATCGAGCATGATCCGCGCGTCGAACCATGGCATGCCGCCTGGCTTGAGATCGGTGATCCGCCAGCGGAAGGTCAGCTCGAATGCCTTGATATCGGCAGGCAGGACAAACGAACGGAAGAGCATGACCGTCTTGTCGGGAACGGTGCTTTGGATGCGCATGAAATGATTGCCCTCCTCCGTTAGCCACTCCCCGGACTTGGCCCAGTCGGCAGCAGTGTCGGGCGACTTGCCGGCAGTCTCGAAGTTGCCATTGGAAATGATGGGAACGCCGGCAGCAAAAGAGGCGGTGGCTTTGGCTTGTTTCGCGGCAGCGGCGGCGGCGAGCTTTTCCGCCTGCGCGGAAACTGCAGCTTCAGCTGCGACCTTCAGCGGGGCGGGATCGACGGGCTTGAGAACGATGTCGTCGAGATCGAAGGTGCCGGATTTCACGTTGAAAAGTGCCGGCATGAATTTGATAAAGCCGGCATCGTCTGGCACCAGGAACGAGGTGGATTTATCCACCCATCCGGCGGTGTCCTTCCCCGATGCGGCGGGTTTCGGCGAACCGCCGATCTTGTTGCGCCCTTTGTCCAGGAAATCCACCATGATGCGCGCGTCAAACCAAGGACTGGAGCCGCGCGTGAGATTGGTGACCCGCTGACGCCAGGTCATCTCGATGGCTTTCACGCCTTCAGGAATCTTGATCTCGCTGTAAAGCATGACCATCGCACCGGGTGAAGGACTGGTCATGCGGATGAAATGATTCCCCTCCTCCGCTTCCCACGAGCCGCCGGTCTTGAGAGCCGGCCAACCGTCCGGCCAACTGTTGGAGTCGGCATCGGTTTCCATGTTGGAATTTCCGATGAGGGAGGCAGCGCCTTCCCCGGCTTTGATAGAAAATGGGATCGCGGCCAGAACAGCCGCAAGCAGACAAGCCTTGCGACAAGGAAGTGATGGAAGAAATTTCATGAATGGGAAAAAGTAGTCTAATTGAGACGCGGACGAAATGACCAGCCCTGTCTCTCAGCGGGCGGCCGGTTGTATTTGAAAACGACGAAAACAGGCCAAAACCTTCAGCCTGCGGGAGCCGCTGGCACAGCCGGGGCCGCCGGAGTGGCGACCTTGATGACAATGTCGTCGAGATCGAACGTCCCGCTTTCCACTTGGAAGAGTGCGGGCATGAACTTGAGGACCGTCGCGCCGGTGGGAACATTCAGCCGCAGGCTCTTGTCCTGCCAACCGCCGGTGTCCTTGCGGGCGTAGGGTGCCGACGGCCCCGGCGAAACCTTGGCCCCGCCAGCATCCTTGAAATCCATCATGATCCGGGCATCGAACCAGGCCTGGGCACCGACCTTCAGGTTGCTGACGCGCTGGCGCCAGGTCAGATCAAGCGCGGTGGCACCGGCAGGAATGGAAATCTCCCGATAGAGCATGATCATGCTGCCGGGCGTGGTACTGGTCAGACGCAGGAAATGATTGCCAGCTTCGGGTTCCCAACTGCCGCCCGCTTTCATCGGCGTCCATCCGTCCGGCCAACCCGGTGTCTTGCTGCTGGCTTCGAAGCTTCCGTTAGCGACAAGGTTGGCCGCGTCCTCGCCAGCCGCCTTCTGAGTGAGCATGCCTGCCATCAGCAAGGCAGTGAGGATGAATCCGGATCGGAGATTGATTGGTGTTTTCATAAGGGTTTCTTGACGGGTTTCAAGCGACGGGCACAGAGCCCGGCCAATGATGAAAAACAATCACCGCTCCCTCACCCACCGTCAATATGGCCAAATGGCCAGCAATTTCCAAATCGGGAATCAATGCTCACCGGCACCCGAAGATTGCCCCTTATCTCCCCTCGCCCGGATTCCAAACCTGGAGCGATTTCAGATACTTCACCGCGACATCCGTGCGTGAGCGGGCGCTGAGTTTCTTGAAGATCGTCTTGATGTGACTGTGCACCGTCTGAATCCCCAGATCCATGTGCCCGGCAATCTCCTTGTTGGTCAGCCCTTCGGAAATCAGCCGGGCCACCACGGTTTCCCGGAGCGACAAAGGCACGGAATCCTCGTCCACCTTCATTTTTGGAGAACGCTTGTGGAGAGTCTCTATCACCCGCCGGGCCATCGCAGTGACCGTCCGCGTGCAATCAAAAGGGGTGGCCGCACCCGGCAATCCCAAGTCGCCGGCCAGCGTGGGCTTGATCAGAAAACCGCAAGCGCCCGCCTTGATCGCTTCCGCGATCCGCTCGGGATCGGCTTCCAGCGAAACGATCATCACCTGGACATCCGGTAGAAAACGTTTCAGCAACCTCGTCGCCTCGATGCCGGACGTGCCCGGCAGATCCAGATCCATCAGCACGACCAGCGGTCGCAGTTCCTCGATCTGTCTCAAGCCTTTTTCCGCCGTGTTCCAAACTCCAACGCAGCGGGTGTTCGGAGTGGCGTCGACGGCCCTCCGGAGGTTCTCACCCAGCACGCGATTGCCTTCGATGATACCTACCTTGACGGAGCTGTCGAAATCAGGATTTTCCTCCGAGTACATGGGTTTTGATGAAAAAATGAACCTGCCGGACGCAATCAGTTCGCAGCGCTTCAACTCAAGAAGCGTAATTGCCACCAATTTTCCGCCATCATCCGTAAAAAAATACCGGGCTTGCCAATTACGGCGTGTTTGCGACCACGCGCAGCCGGAGAAAGCGGCGGTTGGACGGTGAAGCCGGTGCCGTCGCGGTGGCAGCACGCAAACCGCCGGAACCACTCTCGGAGACGCTGGCGACACCCGTCCATTCGGAGCCACCGGCCGCGAGCGTGGCAATGGGTGACCAGAGCACGCAATCGGGCGAAGTTTCCACGATGTAGTCCACCGCCGCTGGATTCAGGCGGTTGAAACGGATGGCCAGATCCTGGCCCGCCCCGGTGAGAACCACCGGATCGGCTGCCGGGATGCCGGGAGTCAGGCCGGTGGCGTATTTCATGAGCACGGAAATCCCATCGCCGTCCGGTGCCGAGGTTGCGGCGGTGGCCAGCGCCAGCCCGCTGCCGAGTTTCCACTGCTGATAGCCGGAAAGCGGCGTCGCGCTCACGGGGTCGGTGGCCGCGCTCTCGCCAATGGCATTCACTGCTGAAACCACGTAGAAATAGGTGGTTGCATTGGCCAGACCATTGTCGGCGAAGGAAACCGCATTCACTTCCGACACCAGTAGATAGATTCCATCAGACGTGGTCGATCGCTTCACCTTGTAGCCGGTGGCGCCTGGTGCTGCCACCCAGCTCAGACCGATGCTGTCGTCGGACAGGATTTCGGCGGTTAGTTCGGAAGGTGCGGAGGGAGGCTGGATGCGCTCCGTGATCTCCGACGCGGACAGGGCGCGGCTGTAGATGCGGAAATCGTCGATGGACCCGTTGAAGTAGGGATCGGCCCACTGGGACTTTCCGAGGTAATTCTGCGTGGTGCTTCCGAGGCTGGAGGGGGTGAGGGTCATGGCGGTGTTTTCACCGACCAGATTGCCGTTCAGATAGATCCGGCCGGTGCCGCCGCTCAGCACGATCGCAACGTGGGCCCAGGTGCCGGTCGGAGTGACGGTGGTGCTGTTGATCGACTGCTCGGCGACCGCGGCGGTGCGGATGCCGAAACGCAGTTTATTGGCGTTTCCTCCCGTGCCGAACTGGGTGGTGAGAAACAGGTAGTTTGTCGTGCCGGTGCCGAAGTCAAAAACGCGCTGCCAGGTGGTGGGAGCGCCGTTGAGTTTGATCCACGCCATGAAGGTGGCGTTCGTCAGACCATCGATCACACCGGTTGGCAAAGTGGCGTATTGGGACGAGGTGCCGGTGAAAGCCAGCGCGTTGGCCTGTTTTCCAGCCTCCCATGCGGGCCCGTTGACGGTGGTGGCGTTCCAGCCAAGTCCGCTGGAATCGGCTGCCAGCGTGCCTTCGCTTTCATCGAACTTCAGCCAAACGCGCAGGTAGGAGGGCGTTGCTGCCAGCTCGCCGGAGGTCGAGCTTTCTCCGCCGAAGGTGTTGCTGGCACTGACGACGTAGTAATAAGTCGTGTCGTTGGTGAGGCCGGTGTCGGTGTAGCTGGTAGAAGTTAGCCCGCCCGCAATGACATCGTAGGGTCCGCCGCTCACGGTCGCCCGTTTCAGCGTGTAAGAGGACGCGGAATTGGCGACGTTCCAGTGCAGCGGCAATTTCGTGTCGCCCGTGCCGGAAGCGAGACCGGTGGGCACCTCCGGCGAGGGATGGGCCGCCGCGTTGATCTCCGCCTCGCTCAGGGCGCGGCTGAGAATGCGGAAATCGTCGAGCAAGCCGTTGAACGTCGGGTCCGCTCCGAACTGCGAATCTCCGAACCAGTTCAACGTCGTGTTGCCAAGGTCGGACGGTTTGAGCGTCATCGTGGTGGTGGTGCCCGCCAAGGTTCCGTTCACATAGATGCGCCCGGTGGTGCCTGCCAGGGTGACGGCGACATGGGTCCACACTCCTGCTGTGATGGCGATGGTGCTGTCGATCCGGTTCAACGCCGCACCCGAGGGATCCTCCGTCACCGAGGGCGTGCGAATGGCGAACCGGAGTTTCGCGGAATTCGGCGCGGTCGCGGTGTATTGTGGCGTTAGATACATGTAGTTCGTCGTGCCGCTGCCGAAATCGAAAATGCGGGAGAACGTGCTGAAGGCATTGACCTTCACCCACCCGGAGATCGTGAAATCACCCAGTCCGCTCACAATGCCGGACGGGAGCGTCACGCTTTCGTTGTTCACTGCCGGAATGCTGACCGCGCCATCGAAAAGGCCGGTCGTCCAAACCGGTCCATTGGTGAGCGTGCCGTTCCGGCCGTTGCCACTGGAATCGGCGGCGATGGTGCCGCTCGTTTCGTTGAATTTCCACCAGGCTAGCAGATCCGACGGCACGGCGGTGACTTGTGCTGAATCCGAGCTTTCGCCTTTGGCGTTGGCCGCGCTGATCACATAGTAGCAAGGAACACCGTTAGTTAGGCCGATGTTCGAAAAAGCGGTCCCGTTCAGTCCGCTTGCAACCAGGGTGTATGGACCGCCGGAAGCCAGGCCACGCTTCACATTGTAGGTCTGGGCCCCTTGGCTGGCATTCCATTTCAGGTCGACAGCACTGGTCCTGGGGGTCGCGCTCACGGCGATGGGCACGGCCGGCACCTCATCCAGCAGAACTGCGACCTCAGCCGCAGTGAGCGCGTAATTGTAAGTGCGGAAGCCGTCGATCATTCCGCTGAAAAACGGGTCGGGCCATTGCGACTTTCCGATGTAGTTGAATTTCGGTTTGAAATCGCCGGGGTGAATGGAGACCGCGTTGTTCGTTGCGGCCAGGGCACCGTTCACGTAGAGCCTCGCGGCGCTTCCGCCGAGGGTGACGGCGAGATGAACCCATTGTCCGGTGGCGAGCGGCGTGGTGTTGAGTTGTTGGCCGCTGCCGCCGTTTACGATTTCGAAGCGCAGGTTCCCTCCGGCGTTCGGAGAAAGATAGAGGTTCTGTGTGGTGCCGTTGCCGAAATCGAAGACCCGCTGGGATTGCCCGCCGCCATTCCAGAATACCCATGCGGTGATAGAAACATCCTGATAGTCGGCAGCCGCCGCCGGCAGCGAGACGTAGTCATCGGCACCATCCAATACGATCCCACGGCCGATGCGGCCGGTGGCGTAGGCAGGAGAGCCATTGGCAGCGCCGGGGAAATTTTCGAGACTGTCTGCCGTGCTGTCTTCGAACGCGTGATGCGACCTGAGCTGATAGCCGAGCACTGTGATTTCCAACGTCGTATCGCTGGTAGCCCCGGTATCATCGGTGACACGGACGGTGAAACTGCTGGCTCCCACATCACCCACAGCCGGAGTACCAGATAGAGAACCATCGGCAGCGATGCTGAGCCAGGCGGGACCGCCGAGTTTGCTGAATGCGAGCGTGGCACCGGCATCGACATCCGTCGCATCCGCGGCGAGGGATGCGGCAAGGTAAGGCTGATCGCGGGTGACGGCAGGTTTCACCAGTGGATTGCCCGACCAGACCGGAGCGTCGTTGATATTGGCGACGGTGATGCGGAGGGTGGCGTCGTCCGTCGCGCCGGTGGAGTCGGTCACGCGGATTTGGAATACGTTCACGCCCACATCGGCATTGGACGGCGCACCAGAGAGCGCGCCATTGCCTGCGATCGCGAGCCACGCAGGACCGTTGAGCTTGCTGAAAACGAGTGTGCCGCCGTCCACGTCGGTGGCCGAACCGACAAGTGTTTGCGCGGCCGCGCCATAGTTCGCGTCTTCGGTTGCGGCGGATAACGTTAGAGGATCGGCACTGAATACGGGTGCGTGATTCGCGCTCTGATTCGCCAGGTCGTAAACCTCGTTGCCGGTGAGTCCGTAGTTGTAGATTCGGAAATCGTCGATGCGCCCCTTAAAGTAGGGATCGCTGTTGAACATGCTGCGTCCGATATAGCAGAAGGGCTGGCCGAAAAGCGGGTCCACAAGATCGATCACCTTGGTTTCGACCGGCTTGCCATTGACGTAGAGCGTGCCGGTGTCGCCGTTGAGGGTGACGGCGAGGTGGACCCACTGGTTGGTCGGCAGCGTCGGTCCGCGCAGGTAGTAGGATGCGTCGCCCTCCACGTTTCCGCCATGGGTGGTGGTGATCCCGAACTGCACGCCGCTGCCGTTGCTGGCCGTCAGATACATCGTTTTTTCAATCTCGGTGCCGAAATCGAAGACGCGCTGCCACGCGGCCCCACCGGTCCAATATACCCAGGTGGCGACGGTGATATCCTGATAGTTTCCCGAGCCAACGGGCAACCGCGCGTATTGGTTCGCCCCGCTCAGGTTGAGGGCCTGGCCACCGCCGAATCCTGCGGCGAAGCCGGGCGCGGCAGTACCGCCTTGAAGCGTGGCGTTGCGCGTGCCCGCGGAGTCGTCCGCATTGCCCTCGAAGGTGTAGCGGGTGACGAGCGAGTGATCGACCTTCAGTGCGGCGCTGTCGAGATTGCCGGTCGGAGTGACGGCGGTGACGATGTAGAAATAGGTCGTCCCGCTGGAGACGTTCGGATCGGTGAGATTCAAATCCGGACCACCAACAGTGCCGATCTGAGCAAACGGTCCGCCAACGGCCGTGGCACGCCTGACCTGATAGCCCGTGGCCCGCGAGGAGCCCCACCAGTCCAGGACGACCTGGTTCTTGCTCCAGTTCGCATGCAGGCCGGTGGGAGCTTGGTCGGTGGTGATGGGGTCGCGCGAAAAGGTGAGAGAACCCAGACCGAGCCAGTCCACCTGCGACGGATGGATGGCGGTATCAGGGCGCGGCTCCGGACGGGTGGCGTCCACCGCCAGCTTGCTCCACGGCGCGGAGATGCCTTTGACGTTCGCATAGTGGTTGTAAACCAGTTCATACTGATAGTATTGCCCGAGTCCGCGTGTCGCGCCGGAGACGGAACCTTCGGAATAGCCGAGGTCGCAGGTCTGATGGCGGACATAGGGGACGTCATTCCCGAGGTTGTATCTGGCGTTGTATTCGAAGACGCGGAGCACGCGGTTGTTGTCATAACCGAACAGATCATCCCCTTGGTTCCACGCCATCTGGCAAAGCAGTGACATCGCATACCAGCCGCCCGTGTTGTGGCCCTGGTCGCGGCCGGCCTCCTCGCCCTGACCGAGCCCGCCGGGGTGGACATACCATGCCGCGCGCTCGATGCGGCCGTTGTTGGGACCGTATTTGAAGAAATCGAGTGCCTGCTGATAGACCGCCTTGTTGTCACACAGGATGCCGATGGCCGCCATCGATGCCATGTTGGCGGTGTCCCAGTTGAGGCGGTAGTGGGTGTAGCCGCCAGTGCGCCAGCCGGTGTCGTTCTGACGCCACAGAAGATCGAGGTTCATCGGATAGAACACCCGCATCATCATGTCCTTGTAGGCTTGCTTTTCCGCAACGGGCCACCCGGGGTAGGTGCTCAGAATCTCGCCACCACTGGCAAAAAGATAACCGCAGATGCCGGCGGCGAGGGATTTGTTGGTATCGCCGTTGATGCCCAGCAGGCCGGACCAGACGTTGGCGATCTGCACGGCATGATCGGCATACGCCGTGTTGCCGGTGATTTTCCACATCAGCGCCTCCTCATAGATCGCCTGCGCGTCCGTCTGCGAACGCGTGTAGTTGTTGCCGGTCGCGCCGCGGACGATGTAGTCGACGTCGTAGGGTGGCCACCACGTCTGCGACCACGGGCTGGCAGCAAGGATGTCGTAGTCCGCCTTCCATGGCTGGGCACCCGCCGCGACCTTCGCCTTCATGCGGTCGAGGTCGGCTTGGGTGTGGAGGGCACCCGGGTGGACAAAAGGCGCGTATGGGACGGCGGATGCGGTCATGTCGGCCATGAAAACGCGATCACCGGCGAGCGGCGTGATGGGTCCTCCCCACCAAGCGCGGGTGAAGGCCGTGCCGGAGGTATGGGGATCGGTTCTGGTTCCGAGCCACTCGAAGTAGTTGGACGATCCATTTCCGATGGCGAAATCGAATTCGTAGGTGGTGTTCGGGTCGAGGTGGACGGAGAAGGGCAGATTGAATGTGAGATAAGTGCCCGGGCCGTTCGCGCTGTTTCCTGACCCCGGGGTACCGGTGCCGCCGAGGGTGAAGTGCTGCTGGCTGAGAGTGGTGACGTCCGTCCCGTTCGCGGCCAGCCTGCCGATTTCCACGACGAGCGGGCCGTTCTGGAGATTGAGGTCCCAGTTGCTGTTGTTCGCCCCGCTGGCGGTGTTGTTGGCATAGCCGGCCATCCGGGCGGTGACGGCTCTCAGGTCGTAGCCGTTGGCATTGCTGCCGGTGATGAAGGTCTGTCCCTGGCGCGGCTGGTTGTTGGCGACGCAGGTGGAGGCGTCGTTGGTCGTTCCGTTGTTCGCACCACCGTTCGAGTTGACACCGGAGCCGCCGATGTTGTCGGCGTCGAAGGTCGCGCCGGTCCAGTTCGAAACAGCGGCGGTACCGCCGGATGGCTGTGATGACGAATAGCCGACTGTCGAGCTGGTGCTGAACGGATGGGCCCCCACCGGGGCGGCTGTCGCGAGAATCGAAGTCAGAAAAAGGCTCCGGGAAAACCGGCGTGGACGGGATCGCATCATGGGTTGTTTCGATTGGATTTTCCGGGAAATTCGTGACGGATGCGTGGTGCGGCGGGGCGTTTTCAAAAACCGTCCCCGTCCCACACATGATCGATTCAGGTTAGAAGCGGAGTCCGTCACAAAAACCCGACATGCGGGGTCAAAGAATCCTTTCCGCCGCCCCCGAGTCCTCTCCTTCAAATTCAGTTACCATGGGAACCATCCTTGCTTGTGTGAATTCCTCCAGCTAGCGTGGTAAGGTAAAAGATGGAAAAACCCTCCAGCCATGCACACTGAATCCATCGAAGGATTGTCTTCCGAACAATTGCTGCCGCTCGTCTATGACGAACTGCGTCGCCTGGCGGCCTCACGAATGGCGCGGGAGTCCGCAGGGATGACCTTGCAGCCGACTGCGCTCGTTCACGAAGCGTGGCTGCGGCTGGCGGGAAACGGCGAACGGAACTGGAACGACCGCGTGCATTTCTTCCGCGCCGCAGCCTTGGCGATGCGGCGCATTCTGGTGGACCGCGCCCGCCAGAAATCGAGTCTCAAGAGCGGCAGACTGCGGTCCGATACGGATCCGGATTCCCTAAATTCCCCCGATGTCACGCCTGACGAACGCCTGGTCATGATCGACGAGAGTTTGCAACGCCTCGAAAAGGAGGACCCCGAAAGCGCGCGCATCGTGCTGCTGAAGTTTTTCGCAGGGCTGACCAATCAAGAGGTGGCGGGCACGCTCGGCGTCACCGTCCGGACGGTAGAGCGCCAATGGGCCTACGCAAAAGCCAGCTTGTTCCAGTTGATGCGGGAAATGGAAAAATCGGGTGCGTAATCCAGTTGAGTTTCCTTGTCGGTATTTCCGGCGCGAATCCGCTCTTTTGAGAAGAAGTCCAACCATGCAAATGAATGCATCCAAAGAGATCGAAAAAGCCTTGTTCGAGGCTGCCGCGATCATCAACGACCGGGAGGTGCGAAATGCCTTTCTCGACCAAGCCTGCAACGGCGACACTGTGCAGCGCACGCGCTTGGACAATTTGCTGGAAGTGCACGAGGCGGCAGACGTGTTTTTCATCCATGCCGAGGATGCCCGCACCGTGGTGGCGGCGGACGCTTGCAAAAGCCTGACCGTCCTCCCGCCTGGCGAAGGGTTGGCGGTTCAGACGCATTTTCCAGAAACAGAAGGACCGGGCACCTGGATCGGCCGCTATAAGATCCTCGAACGCATCGGCGAGGGCGGTTGCGGTGTCGTTTATCTCGCCGAACAACAGGAACCCGTGCAGCGGCTGGTGGCTTTGAAAGTGATCCGGCTGGGCATGGACACGGAGAGCGTGATCGCCCGTTTCGAAATGGAACGTCAGGCGCTCGCCGTGATGGACCACCCTAACATCGCCCACGTCCTCGATGCCGGTGCCACCGAAACCGGCCGGCCGTATTTCGTCATGGAATGGGTCCGCGGCGTGAAGATCACCGACTACTGCAACGAGAACCGGCTGGGACTCCGCCAGCGCATCGACCTCTTCATCGAGGTATGCAACGCCATCCAACACGCCCACCAGAAGGGCGTGATCCACCGCGACGTCAAGCCTTCCAACATTCTCATCACCCAACACAACGGCAAACCCGCGCCCAAGGTCATTGACTTCGGCATCGCCAAGGCCACCGCCGGCCGCTCCGTCGGAGAAACCATGCTCACCGCGCAGGAGCACTTCGTCGGCACCCCCGCCTACATGAGTCCCGAACAGGCTGATAGAAAGGGTCTCGACGTGGACACCCGCAGCGACGTCTACAGCCTCGGCATCCTGCTTTACGAACTGCTGACCGGACGCACGCCCTTCGACCCCAAGGAACTCTCTTGCGCCGGAGTGTTGGAAATGCGCCGCATCCTGATGGAGCGCGAGCCGCCCTCGCCCTCCGCGTTACTGGCCTCGCTGGATCGGGAAAACCTCGCGGAAACAGCCTCCCGCCAGCAGAGCGAACCCTCCAGATTGGTTTCATCCGTGAGGGGTGATCTCGACTGGGTGGTGATGAAGGCCATCGAAAAGGACCGCCAGCGCCGCTATGAAACCGTCAACGGGCTCGCCATGGACCTGAAGCGTTTCATCGAGAACGAGCCGGTCATGGCACGCCCACCGGGGAGGATCTATCTGTTTCAAAAATTCGTGAAGCGCAACCGCCTCGCTGTAGGCTCCACGGCAGGCGTCGCTGCGGCGCTGGTCCTCGGTCTCGGCCTGGCCTATGGTTCCTATCTGCGGGAGCGCCGGGCGACCCGGGAACAGGGGCGTTTGCTGCAAGTCGCGGAATCCGCCCGCGCCAACGAAGCGAAGATGCGCGAAAACGCCACCATCCGGGAGAATATCGCGCAGGTCGCCGTGCTGATGAGCGAGGGAAAAATCGAGGAGGCCGACGGCCAACTCCGGCAAACGCCGGTGGCCAACATCGAACCTTCCCTGGAAGCAGCGAATGTCCTTCGCTCGCTCGGAGGCTGGAATGCCATGCGCGGCCGGTGGCCCCAGGCATCCGAATGTCTGTTGTTGCTGACTCAAGCGAACCGCTGGTCCACCGAAGGCCAGATGATCACTAGCTGCGACATCATTGCCGCCGGCGCCGCTCTAGCGGAAAACGGCAATGTCGCCGATTACGCGCGTTTCAAGGAATGGACCCTCGCCAGGTTTGAAGGGACGGCAGATACATTGGCCGCGGAACAGGTGATGCAGGCGACCTTGCTGCGGCCCGTTGCGCCGGATTTCCTCAAGCGGCTGAAACCCTTTGAAATGCTCCTGGAACAAAGTCCTTTCGACAAAAAATTCCTCTTGGGCCGCTGGGAAACTGAATTCGCCACATGGCGAGCGTGGACGCTTTCCCTCGCGAAGTTGCGAAGCGGCGATTTCCAGCAGTCGATCCGCTGGGGAAAAACCGCACTGGGGTTTCGCGAATCCAAGAGAGTCCTATCAGCAACCATCCACTCCGTGCTCGCGATGGCCTATCAAAAGTCCGCGGATTCCGAGGCCGCCCGAACGGAACTTGCAAAAGCGCGCGAGATCATCAGGGCCGCATTCGACCCGGACCTCGCGCCTGTTTACGAACCGATGGGTTCCAAGCAAGGTTTCTGGTGGGATTGGGTGCAGGCGCGGATTCTTTTACGAGAGGCCGAAACATTGATCGACAGCGCAGGCCAGCCATTAATGTTAGATCCTCGCTGAATCCCGCTCCAACAAGACTTAGAATGACTGACTTCATGAACCACTTCCTCCGCACGTTCTTCGGAATTTTCCTTCTCATGCACGCCATCAGCCTGCCAGCCGTCGCCCAGGGCTTCGTGCATCCCGGCGGCCTGCATACGCGGGTCGATCTGGATCGCATGAAAACGAAGGTCGTCGCGGGCGAGCATCCATGGATCGACGGCTGGGATCTTTTCATCAGGGACCCGAAAGCGCAGGACACCTACAAAGCGAGGCCGGCGGCGGATATGGGCAGCCGCCAGCGCGCGCAGGACGATGCGACCGCCATGTATTACAACGCGCTGCGCTGGTATATTTCGGGCGACAGGAGCCACGCGGAGTGTGCGGTTAGAATTGCGAACGATTGGGCATCGACGGTTCGCGAGAAACCTTACGGCGACGATCTCAGCGGCATCCCCATCGGCAGCTTCACGCTCGCGGCCGAGGTGCTGCGGGTTTACCCGGGCTGGGCGAAGGGTGACTTCGAAAAGTTCAAGGAGATGATGGTGAAATACTGGTATCCCAAGAGCAGCGATTTCCTGAAGAACCACCGCGGCGGCCCGGTCAGCCGGTGTTGGGCGAATTGGGACGCCTGCAACATGGTCGCCGTGCTCGGCATCGGCGTGCTGTGCGATGATCGGGAAAAGTTCAACGAAGCCGTCCGGTATTTCAAAAATGGTCCGGGAATGGGCAGCATGCCCAACGCCGTGCCCTTCGTCTATCCAGGCGGTCTCGGCCAATGGCAGGAGTCCGGCCGCGACTGGGCGCACACGATGGGTGGCCAGGGACTGCTTGCGGAGTTCTGCCAGACCGCGTGGAACCAAGGCGTGGATCTTTTTGGTTTCGACGACAACAAACTGCTGAAAGGCGCGGAATACGCTGCCCAATACACACTATGGAAAGGCGTGCCCTTCACGTATTACAACAACGCGGATAACGCGAACCAGTCCTACGTTTCCACCAATTACAAAGGACGTCTCGCCGCTTCACATTTCGAACTGTTATACAGCCACTACGTCGTCCGCAAGGGAATGAAGGCACCGAACGTCAGGGCATTCGCAGAAATGAAGCGGCCCGAACCCGGCGAGATCGACATCTTCGGTTACGGCACACTCACCTTCACACTGGATGCTGCGGCCTCGCCCTATCCGGCGTTCCCCGCTCCCCCGGTGCCGCAGGATCTCACCGCCACGGCGGGCATCGGTCGTGTCGATCTCACATGGTCACCGTCAGGTGCCTACACCGCGCATGGCTACGAGGTATTCCGCTCCACTGCGGCCGGCGGGCCGTTCACCAGCATCTACTCGACGAACAATTGGACCACCCCCGCCTACACCGACACCAAGGTCACCAGCGGCGCGACTTACTACTACTCCGTCGCCGCGCTCAACCAGACCGGTTCGAGCGGAAAATCCGATATCGTTAGATCAACCCCGGCAGCCGGTGGCGCGCTGCCGTCGGGCTGGAACCAATCCACGCCCGGCAAAGGTAAAGCCGAAGACGGAGCGAGATACGCCGACGCGGCGAACCACTCCTTCGTCATCGGAGCGAGCGGCAACGGAATCGGCGGCACGACTGATGACTGCAATTTCGTTTCCCGCACCTTCAAGGGTGATTTCACGATCACCGCCCGCCTGATCGACCGGCGCGGTACCGTCAGCCGGATGGGCTTGATGATGCGCGAGAGCGCAGCCCCCAATGCGAAAACCCTCGCCCTGACACTGGGAGATACCGGCGGAAGGCAAACGCACTTCGGCACCCGCGCCACAACCGGTGGAAAAATGTCCTCGCAGTCGGGCAACGACTACACGTGGCTTCCGATCTGGTTCCGGCTCCAGCGTGCTGGAGACGTATTCACCGCATCGCAATCTCCCGACGGAACAACCTGGTTCACGGTCGGCACGAGCACCGTGGTGATGCCCGCGAGCTATCAGATCGGCCTCACCGCCAGCGGTGGCGACAAGCCGGAAAGCGATCCCATGGCGTCCTTCGACCATGTGATGCTCGAAGAGAAACCTCCGCAGCCCCCCGCCGCGCCGGCCGATCTTGCCGCCGCCCCGGCAGGCAAGGACGCGATCCGGCTCACTTGGAAAAACAACGCCATCCCTTCGACCGGCTGTAAAATCGAAGCCGCATGGGAAAACGGGATTTTCTACGAAATCGCGGATCTTCCCGCCGGAGCAGCGGCCTTTGTAAATACCGGTCTGAGTTCCCCGGCGGTCCTTCGATACCGCGTCCGTGCCTATAACACCGGTGGATACTCGGAATATTCCGCCCCCGCAGGTCTTCCGGCGATCCAGGAAGCTCCGCCCCAACCCTGAAAACATCCGGCGGTCCTTCCTGCCTCCATCTCTCGTTCTGATGACGCGTTGCCTGTCCATCTTCCTGCTCCTCGCAGCGGCCGTTCTGGCAGGCGAACCGATGGCGGGCTATCTGATGGGCTATTTCACGGAAACGCCCAAAGGCACGGGTAATTCGTTCGCACTCCATCTCGCCACCAGCGAGGACGGCCTCGACTGGATGCCGCTCAACCAGAACAAACCGGTGCTCGTCCCCACCCTCGGCACCAGGAGCCTGCGCGATCCGTTTTTCCTCCGCAAACAGGACGGCGGATTCGTCGTGCTCGCCACCGATCCGGCCGGACAGGACAACGTCTCCCGGCAGGCGATCCACGTCTGGGACACCGCCGATTTCTTTTCCTTCACCAATCCGCGGCTGCTGAAACTCCACGACACACTGATGTCCACCCTCGCTCCCGAGGCCACCTTTGATCCTGATAGAAAACAATACGCCGTCATCTGGACCGGAGGAGTCGGCACCAACCGCATCCACGTCAATTACACCAGCGACTTTACCAGAGTCAGCGGTGAGGAAGCGTATTTCGATCCCGGCTACGATGTCCGCGACGCCACCGTATTCCCCGAGCCGGAGCACGGCGGGTATTTCCTCTATTACAAGGACTCCGTGGCGAACCGCCTGCGCGGCATCCGATCCCCCGCCCTCACGCCACGCGGCTTCGATGGCGGCACCGCTTTGAACCCACCGGGTGAATTCATCACCGGCGCGCCACTCATCCTGAAGTCGCTGCGTGAAAACCGCTGGTTCCTTTATGGCGAGTCCAACGGCTTGTGCGCGTGGCAGTGCACCGATATTGCGAAGGGCGACTGGCAGGAAATCAACCGGCGCGACTACAACCCGCCGCCCAACGCAAAGCACGCCACCGCCATCCCCATCAGCCGGTCGGAATTGGACCGCATCGTCGGACGTTGGGGCCGTCCCATCGGGAACCGCCTCAAGCCTTGGAATTTTCCCGGTTACTTCGTCCGACATGAGGAGTCGATCTGCAAAATCTCCGCCTGGCCCTTCGATCCCTGGCAAGACTCCCAATGGCGGATCGTACCCGGCCTCGCCGATGCCAAGGCAGTGTCCTTCGAATCCATCAATCTCCCCGGCCACTACCTGCGCACCGTCGCCGAGCATGTCGTGATCGCCATCGACGATGGCTCCAAGCTTTTCAAGAACCGGGCCACCTTTGTGAAAGAACCCGGCCTCGCCGACAGGTCGTGGTCGTCGTTCCGCTCACGTTCGTCGCCGGACCTCTACCTGCGCCACGCCAATTTCTACCTCCGCCTCGAACCGGCGAAATCCACCGCAGACAAGGAAGATTCCACCTTCCGCATCGTCTTCTGAAAGGCACCAAGCTGGGAGCGAAGGCGTCCGGTCCTGACGCCCCCCTGCTGCGGAAAACCGGTCGATTTCCATTTTTCGAAGTTCGAAAAAAATCACGCGAACCGATGTCGGGTTTTTTGAGGACAATCCGCTTCTTGGTGTAGTTTATATCGAAAATGGGGATACCGGTCCCCTCCTTACCCAAATCCAATCCCTACCTGGCCAACATCATGAAACCCCGAAATCCATCCCGTCAGTCTCTCGGACTTATTGTCCTCTCCTTCGCCACCGCAGGGCTTTCCATACTCAGTTCGCAGTCCGCCCAAGGGGCTGCTTATGATTGGATCGGCGCGACCAATGCGACTTGGGATTCGGGCTGGACCGGAAGCAATGTTCCAACCAGTTCGGATGATTTATCAATCCTGGGGCCCTTGAATGCGGCCGGAGCTTTGAACATCAACGTCGCTGCCAGCGCCTTTGCAAATTCCCTCAACTTCACCGACACGGCTGCCGTCACGCTGACGAACACCACCAGCGGCGCAAATCAGACGCTGACCCTCCAGAACGGCCTAACCATTGGGACCGGAGCAGTGACCAATGGCTCCACCACAGTGAATCAAGGTGTTTCCACCACCTTGGGCGCCAACCAGGCTTGGACCATCGGTACCGGCGGGTTGACGACCAATAGTGCGGTGAACCTGTCCACATTCAATCTCACCAAAAGCGGCGCGGGCGGATTCACCCTGAACGGCCCGTTGACCGGCAGCGGCACAATCACGAGCAACGCCCTCAATTTTGGTAATGCCACGCCGAACGGCAGCAACGGCTCAAACAGCGGCGGCTTCACCGGAGCATTGAACGTTGGGGGCCTTCTGGGTTTCAACAGCCCCGGCTCGTTCAACGGTGCCGATTATTACTATAATTTTTCCAATGCCGCGGTGACTTTCACCGTCGGTGGATCGACCCAATGGAACGCTGCCAATGGTGGTGCCAACAACGACCCCGGCATTGCCTACATCAATTTCGGATCCCTTTCCTCAGCATCGGGGGTTGGAACACTCGTTGGGACCACTGGAGGTACCGTGAACACCAAGGGAGCCAGATACATTGTGGGAACCCTGAATACGGACACCAGTTTCGGCGGCGTCGTTAGCCCCAGCAGCTTGGGCACTGCTTTGACAAAAGTCGGTACGGGCACTCTGACCCTTACCGGGACCCATACTTACGCGGGCATTGGGACTTATGGAACGTTCGGCCCTGTTCCTGCAACCACGATCCGGGGCGGCACCTTGCAGCTGGGCGATGGCACCAGCGGTTCACTGGCGGGCACAGGCGCGCTCACCTTTCAGGACAGCGGCCGGTTCAACTATCAGGGACAAACCGCTGGCAGCAGCCAAAGCCTCGGCACACTCACTTTCGCGCAAGGCGGAGGCACGGTGCAGTCCACTTCCGGCAGCAGCGGAAACACTTCGCTCACCTTTGCCTCGCTCGCCGCCCGCGCGGCAGGCGCGACCGGCAACTTCGTCGTTTCCGGCGG